>JACDAY010000092.1 GCA_013695195.1 Blastocatellia bacterium
TCTAAAACCCACATTTCGACTTCTATTTCGGAGTCGTGACTTCGCAATCGGCGACGGTGGCGAGATCGCCGAAGGAACTTTCCAGAATCTAGACAAAGACAAAGAACTCGAATTAGTAGACAGAAATGACTCGTTTCTTTATTTTGATGACTTGGCCTACGTTTCGTCGCCGCGTCCGCTTTTGATCTTCGACTTTAATCGCAACACAGGCAAATTTCATTTGGCAAACAAGAAATTTAGCTCATTTATTTTAAGGGAACAGAATGCTTTGATCGAAAAAACAAGCAAAGCAAGACACACTGATTCGGGTCGATATCTAGTAAATGTGTTCGACATTATGCTTTATTACATATACGCCGGACGCGAACGAAATGGTTGGAAGTATTATCGTGATGAGAGCATTAAGAAAGAACGGGACTGGACATTTCACGACGAAGCGAAAATAAAAGCAATAAAATAAAAGCAATATTGAAAAATGACAAGGCTTACAAACTAATTTACTCGAAATGAGGCTACTAATTTCAGACGGCCACCTCATTGACCCGGCCGCACCTGAAAACACCGGCATGAAGGTCTTGATTGAAGACGGACGCGTTTCCGCATGGTTAAAGCAAGGCGAACCGGCTCCCGAAGGTGTGGAAATTTTCGATGCCAGCGGTTTGCTTGTCGCGCCGGGTTTTATCGATATGCACGTCCATTTGCGCGAGCCGGGACAGGAACATAAGGAAACTATTGCAAGCGGATGTGCAGCGGCGGTTGCGGGTGGTTGGACTAGTGTTTGTCCAATGCCAAACACGCAGCCGATCAACGACAACGCCGCGATAACTCGGTACATGATAGAACAGGCCGAGCGGGCCGGTTTGGCGAATATTTTTCCTATCGGTGCTATTACAAAATCGTCCGACGGCGCGGAGCTGGCCGAGATGGGCGAGATGCAGGCGGCAGGTGCCGTCGCGGTTTCCGATGACGGTCGGCCGGTGCCGACTGCAGGAATAATGCGGCGGGCGATGCAGTATGCGAAGGATTTCGATCTTCCGGTGATCGATCATTGCGAGGACAAATCGCTTTCATCCGGCGGCGTTATGCACGAAGGCAGAATTTCGCTGCTTCTCGGCTTAAAGGGAATGCCGGCACTTGCCGAAGACATCGATGTTGCCCGCGACATTCTGCTGGCAAAAGAAACCGGCGCGCACATTCATATAGCCCATGTCTCTACAAAAGGTGCGATTGAAGCCATCCGCCGTGCGAAAAACGAACATATTAATGTTACCTGCGAAGTTACGCCACACCATTTCACCCTAACGGACAAGGCGGTCGAAGGTTCGCTGCGAGGTTCTTCAAACTTGAGTTTTCAGGACTTTGGCTACGACACGAACACAAAGATGTCACCGCCGCTTCGCTCCGAAGAACATGTCGAAGCAGTTCTCGAGGGCCTAAAAGACGGCACGATCGACGCCATTGCAACCGATCACGCGCCGCACCACGCCGATGAAAAAGCCCTCGAATACGACCGCGCGCCGTTTGGAATTACGGGACTGGAAACGGCCATTGGACTGGCATTTAACGAACTCGTTAACAAGGGAATAGTAGATCTCGTTCGGCTGATCGAACTCTGTTCCACTAATCCCGCAAAGATATTCAGACTCAAAGATCGCGGCACATTAAAACCCGGATCGACAGCCGATATCACGATCATCGATCCGGATCTGACGTGGACTTACAGCAATGCGGATTCACGCTCTAAGTCAAAAAACTCACCATTTGACGGCTGGCAATTTCGCGGCGGGCCGGTCGCGACGATTGTCGGTGGTGAAATCCGATTCAGAAGGTGAATCGCGGTATCGCATTATTGTGGTTATAATGGTCTTTTAATCAAACGGGAGAACTTTGTCTATGGAATGGCTGTCCGATCCGAATATCTGGATTGCATTTTTAACTTTAACCGCACTAGAACTCGTTCTGGGCATCGACAACATCGTTTTTATTTCGATATTGGCCGGAAAACTCCCTGAGGAGACGCAGGCAAAGGCGCGTTACATCGGGCTGGGGCTCGCGCTGGTAATGCGGGTAATTTTGCTGTTTTCCCTATCATGGGTAATCGGATTGACGGCACCGTTATTTACTGTTTTCGGCGAGGAAATATCGGGGCGCGATCTGGTCCTGCTTGTTGGCGGCTTGTTTCTGCTTGCAAAAAGCACGCACGAGATTCACGGCTCGCTCGAAGGCGAAGAAGGCCATAAATCAGCCAGGGTTTACGCTTCTTTTACCGGCGTGCTCATTCAGATTGCCTTGCTCGATATGGTTTTCTCGCTCGATTCGGTGATTACGGCCGTGGGAATGGTGGATCAGATTGAAATAATGATCGCGGCGGTTGTCGTTTCGATCCTCTTTATGATGGCGTTTGCCGGAACTATCGGCTCATTTGTGCAGCGTCATCCGACCATCAAGATGCTGGCTCTTTCATTCCTGCTTCTTATCGGCGTAACGCTGATCGCCGAAGGCCTGGATCAGCATATTCCGAAGGGCTACATTTATTTCGCCATGGCTTTTTCTGTTTTGGTCGAGATACTTAACTTGCGCCTGCGAAAGAAGGCGGAGCCTGTGAATTTGCACAAATCTTACACTGGTGACGAACCGAATGTGCCGGAAGAAACCTAGTGTTTCCGAAGTGTTTTGTGTTCAACTGTACAGATTTTCAATCTGTTCAATTCATTACGTATTATTTTGGCTGATTAAAACAAATCGAAATTTCATGACAAAACTATCATTTCTTATTATCGTCTCAATCCTTTTTTTAACGGTTAATTTCGCGCAGCCGCCCGAGACTTTTGATCTCGTTATAATCAACGCCCGCATTGTAGACGGCACTGGCAATCCGTGGTTTCGAGGCTCGATAGCGGTAAAAGACGGGAAGATCGTTAAGGTGGGACAATTTGATCCGGCGAATGCGAAGCAAACCATTGACGCGCAAAACAAGATCGTAGCGCCCGGCTTCATTGATGTTCATGCACATACGGAAGATATTTTCGGCAATCCGACGGCGGAAAATTTTATTCGAATGGGCGTAACATCGCTTATCACAGGTAATTGCGGCGGCTCGGTAACCGACGTTGGAGAATTTCTCGGGCGTTACAAGGAAAAGCCGCTGACCGTAAATCTTGCGACGCTCATTGCCCACGGCTCCGTTCGCTCAAAGGTGATGGGGCTAGACGACCGCGCCCCGACGCCCGACGAACAGCAAAAGATGAACTTAATGGTCGAGCAGGGGATGAAGGAAGGAGCGGTCGGCCTTTCCACCGGTTTGATATATGTTCCCGGCACATTTGCGAAAACCGAAGAAGTCGTCGAGCTTGCAAAAGCGGCGTCGAAATACGGCGGCACATACGCCAGTCATATCCGCAGTGAGGGCAACGGTGTCGCCGATGCGATCAAGGAAGCCATCAACATCGGCGAACAGGCGAATATGCCGGTTGAGATTTCGCATTTCAAGATTTCTTCAAAGGCGCTGTGGGGCCAGACCCCGATGACTCTCGGCCTCGTCAAAGCGGCACGCGAGCGCGGCGTAACCGTTACTGTCGATCAATATGCTTATACCGCTTCGTCAACGTCGCTGGATGTTCGCCTTCCGAGTTGGTCTATTGCAGGCGGCCGCCAGGAAGGCATAAAACGCCTCGCCGACCCTGAATCGCGAAAAAAAATTATCGCTGAAATGAAGGAAAATCTTAAGAAAAGTAAATTCAAAGATTACAGCAATTCTTACGTTGCCAGCTATCGCGCGAATCCCGAATTCAACGGGAAGAACATCGCCGAGATCACGCAGATGGTCAAAGGCAAAAAGAAGATAGATTCTCAAATCGAACAGATTCTCGATATGTATGAAAAAGGCGGTGCCGGGATGGTTTACCGCGTGATGAGCGAAGATGACGTGCAGAATATTATGCGGCAGCCGTTCACGATGATCGCTGCGGACAGCGGCGTCCGGCAGTTTGGGTCGGGCGTGCCGCACCCGCGCGGCTATGGGAATAATGCTCGCGTTCTGGGCAGATACGTCCGCGAATTGAAGATCATTTCTCTTGCGGATGCCGTCCGCAAGATGACGTCGCTTCCCGCCCAGACATTCGGCCTCCGCGACCGCGGGCAGATCCGCGAAGGCTCTGCCGCCGATCTCGTTATCTTCGACGAAAACACCGTTGCCGATAAGGCAACATTTGAGGCGCCGCATCAATACGCCGCAGGTTTTTCGTCAGTGATCGTCAACGGCGAAATCGTTTTCGACGGCGAAAAGATGACGGGAAAAATGCCCGGCCAGGCTCTCTTCGGCAGCGGATTTTCGAGATAGGCTGCTTTCGAGCTAGTAAATCGAGTGCGACATTATTCGGATCTTCGTGTTTATTTTTTGCTTTTGGCATTCTGCGCATCCGGCTGCGGGCTGTTCGCAATTTGCCGTTACCTGAGCTTGCCCGCAAAAATCCTCAATTTGAAGAGCTATTCAACGGCCGGAAGCGAAAATGGCGACAGTTTTTCGTCGGCGACGGGTTTATAACCCTTGTCAGAACACGCGGCGAAAACGATTCGACCATCCTTGTTAGAACGCGGATTTATCCTGATAAAGCTCTAAAGCTGGATTAACATCAGGTTATGATTTTTGCAGCATCTCCGCCGGAGCATCGATCTCGAATTTCATCCACGCTCCGCCATTTGGATGCCAAAAGTCCAGTTTATACGCATGCAAGCAAAGCCTTTCGAAATCCCGCCCGCCCCGTTCAGTGTCGCCGACGATCGGATGGCCGATATGCGCGCAGTGAATTCGAAGTTGATTGGTTCTGCCCGTAACCGGCTCGAGATCCAGGAGCGTTTTACCGTCAAACCGCTCTTTCACGCAAAATCTTGTTTCCGCCGGCTTTCCATCGGGTTTTACGTGCCATTGTTTTATCTCTGCAAAACGTCCGATCGGAGCACATATGATGCCTTGGTCGTCTTTTACAATTCCATCGACCAACGCCAGATACCGCTTGTCAACGAGCTTTTTCCTAAAGTGTTCCGACAGAATTCGGTGTGCACGCGGCGTCTTTGCGATTACCATCAAGCCCGAAGTTTGCTTGTCCAGGCGATGGATTAGGCCGGGACGGGCGAACGTGGGATTCGGAGTAAGGAATGCAGATTTGTTATCGAACAATTCCGAATTCCCCGTTCCGCGTCCCGCGTTTAAGTAAAAAGACAGTGCATTGAGCAGTGTTCCGTTTTTATCCCGATGCGTCGGATGCACAAGCATTCCCGCAGGTTTGTTCACGATCAGCAAATGTCCGTCTTCAAAAATAATATCCAGCGAAACATTCTCCGGCCTCATTGCAGTTTCCCGCGAAAGATCGACCTCTATTTCGATAAAATCGTTAGTCCGGACCAGAAATCCCCGGTTTTCGAAACGGCCGTTCACTTCACACTGTTCTTTTTTTACAACGTCACACAGGTACATTTTGCTCAAACCGGTGAATCGCCTGCATAGAAAATCCTCAAGACGCATTCTGTGCTCTGTCGCAGAGACTTCGATTTCGAGACGTTGGGTCATCATCTTTATTCTAACCTAAAAAAATATATGTCGCAGTGCGTCTCTTCCAATACTCATGACATTTTTGTATGAGTTTAAAATATCAGCTACAATTTTGTTAAATAAATTAGATCGTCCCGTTTTCGGATAAATTTCTTTTTCAATGGCTCATTCTACAGTGGATTTGATAGCGCAAGTTAATCATTGCCTGGCACAACCAAAAGATTTGCCGGCAAACATACGCACGGTGCTCGAAATCGTCGCATCGGAATTGTGTGCTGCTCGGAGTTTCGTGCTGCTTGTACATCCTGAAACCGAAAAACTTAGTCCTATTGCCGCCAATGGCTTGAGCGTAACCGAGTTTCGAAGGCTCGAACTAAAAAGTGATAGGAGTTTGCTCAGAGAGATTTTCGAAAATGGAGAAAAATCGATTATACGTCGCGTGGGCGATGAAAAAACTCTCGATTTTCTGACCTGCTTCGACATTGACCGAAGTTTGATTTCAGTTCCCATAGCGCTCGGGGGACAGAAATTGGGCTTACTCTCCGTTGAATTCGCTTATAAAAAGGCTGCAAATTGGGAGCAGGAGAAAAAACTGCTTTCGCTTCTCGGATCGATGATCGCGCAATCCTTGCGTATCGAGCACGCCGTGCGCGGAGAGCGGCAGAAACTGATCGAAGAAAACTCGCATTTAAAGCAGGAGCTAAAGGAAAAGTATGAGTTCACTCATATCATCGGCAACTCGAATCCGATGAAGCACGTTTATGATCAGGTTACTCAGGTTGCACGCTCGAATGCGGCTGTTTTGCTTCGCGGCGAGAGCGGAACCGGAAAGGAAATGATCGCCAACGCGATTCATTACAACAGCCTTCGAAGCAAGCGTCCGCTTATCAAGATTAACTGTGCTGCGTTACCGGAAACGTTGATCGAAGCCGAGCTTTTTGGCCATGAAAAAGGCGCTTTCACGGGTGCCGACAGGTTTAAAAAGGGCCGTTTCGAACTCGCGGCCGGCGGCACGCTTTTTCTTGACGAAATCGGCGATCTGCCGCTTCAGACACAGATAAAGCTGCTGCGTGTTTTGCAGGAACGCGAATTCGAACGCCTCGGCGGAACGGAAACCGTAAAGACCAATATTCGTCTTATCACCGCGACTAACAAAAATCTTGAAGAGGCTATTGCAAAAGGCGAATTCCGCGAAGATCTGTATTACCGGCTAAATGTTTTTACTATTCACCTGCCGCCGCTGCGTGAGCGAAAGTCGGATATTCTGCTGCTGGCGGAGCATTTTCTTGAAAAATATGAGGCTGAGCACGACAAGCGGATCCGCCGCATTTCCACGCCGGCGATCGATATGCTCGTGGCGTATCATTTCCCCGGAAACGTCCGGGAGCTTGAAAACGCGATCGAGCGCGCCGTGCTCGTCTGTGATTCCAATGTCATTCACGGCCATCATCTGCCGCCGACCCTTCAAACCGCGGAAATCTCAGGCACTATTACCGATCTTTCGCTTGCCGCCGCCGTCGAAGCCTTTGAGCGCGGTATGATCCAGGATACGCTGAAATCGACGAGCGGCAACATTTCAAAAGCCGCCAAAACACTCGATTCGACCGAAAGAATTCTCGGCTACAAGATAAAAAAATACGGAATTGATACAATGCGTTTTCGTAGATGAGCAAAATTGAATCGCTGGTAGAAAATTTGCCCGACCCGGACTCTGCAACACGGTTCTTCGACGAATTTTCGGAAAAACATCCTGCGCAGACCGTCAAATTATTTAAAAATGACGGTCTGCTTTTGGACGTTTTGACGCTCGCTTCGTTCAGCCCGCTTCTTGCGGCGACGCTGATTCAGAATCCCGAATATCTTTGGTGGCTGAATCGGAAACGTTCCGATTCGAGCGTCCGAAACAAGAACGAGCTGCTCGAATCGCTCGCCCGCCTTTCGCTGACAAACTCCCGGATCGGTCCACAGATCCTGCTGGCCAGTTTCCGGCGCCGTGAGCTTTTACGTATATTTTTACGGGATATCCGTCGTCTCTCCACAATTGCCGAGATAACCGAGGAAATCTCAAATCTCGCCGATGCAATTCTCGAAAACGCTTTGCGAATTGCAAAACAGGAAATGGACAACAGGTACGGCCCGCCGTTTGAGGTCGATAAAAAAGGAAGGTCGGGACAGGCGGATTTTTGCGTCGTTTCGCTCGGCAAACTCGGCTCTAAGGAGCTAAATTATTCATCCGACATCGACTTGCTTTTTTTATACTCGGCTGAAGGAAACACCTCCGGAGGCGGCGCGCGGGGCGTAATTACAAACCGCGAGTATTTTGGAAGGCTTGCCGAATACATCACAAAGCTTGTCGCGGGGCAAGCAGGCGAAGGTGCAGCTTTCCGTGTGGATCTGAGGCTTCGCCCGCACGGCCGTGTCGGAGCGCTCGCTATTTCCGTCAAAGATGCTATCCGGTATTACACAACCGAAGCACGAAGCTGGGAGCGTCAAGTACTGATCCGATCGCGCGCAAGCGCGGGCAGCGGCGCTATTTTCAGGAAATTCTTTTCAGCAGTTGAAGATGCCGTATTTTCAGCCGAAGAAACTGTCGAGAACGCGCTTAGCAACGTGCGCCATTCAAAGGAAAAGATCGACTTTGTGCACAAAGCGGATAAAAGCTACGACGTAAAGCTCGGCCGGGGAGGTGTTCGCGAGATCGAGTTTATTGCGCAGGCTATGCAGTTGGCGTATGGCGGCAAGGACCGATGGCTTCGCTCGCCTCACACATTGATAAGTCTTGCGCGGCTTGCCGACAGAAAGTTGGTAAGCGAAACAGAATTGACGGAGCTATTCGACGCTTATGAATACTTCAGACATCTCGAGCACATTCTGCAAATGGAGCATGGCCTTCAGACGCATACCGTGCCGAACGAAACCGCAAAGCGTTTTCTGGTTGCGAAACGGATGAGATTCGATAATCTGCGAGGCTTCGAACGCGCGTTGCAGTCGCATTCCGCGATTGTTCACCGCATATTCGTGCGTGTTTTCGGTGAGAACAGAGGCAGTATAAATGATCCCAGCAAAGACATTTTACAGGACGGGCAAATCGACACTCTGAAGCCGTTCGCAAGTGGAAATACTGAAACTAACTTGTATTCCGGTCTGCCGCCGCAAATTCTTTCTTCTTTCAGCAAATCCGATATCGAGATCCTTTTTACACCCGAAAAGCTTTTAATAATTCGGAAGTTGGTGGAAATTTCGCCAAAATTTACCGCGATGGTCACGGCAAATCCTGTTCTTGTAAATGAGCTGCCGGATATTGCCGTTGATTTTCCAGCCCGGAATTATCGTGAAATACTGAGTCACGCTATAATCGATGCAAACGAATTCGGCCGCCAATTGGCTGCCTTGCGAAAAACATGGTCGCGTTTGCTGCTGGAAATCGCCGTCTTCGACGTTTTCGAAAAACTTTCGCTGACGGATGCAAAATGTTTGCAGACGGATCTCGCGGAGGCGAGTATCAATACCGCGCTTTTGATAACCAAACAGGAAATGTCACGGCGTCTTTCTATTGATCTCAGTGAACTTCCGCTTGCCGTTCTTGCACTTGGAAAACTCGGCGGCCGCGGCGTAGATTATGATTCGGATCTCGATCTGGTCATGGTTTACGACGATGAAAAGCCGTTGTCCGCAACCGGCCTTACCCATGTCGAATTTTATGGCCGTTCTGTAGAAATCTTTGTCAACACGCTTTCGAGCATGACTCGCGACGGTCATCTCTATCGCGTCGATCTCCGGCTCCGGCCTTACGGAAAAAACGGTGCGGGCGCAATTTCGAATTCCGCGTTTTGTGAATACATGCTAAATAAGGCGGCCGTCTGGGAATTACTGGCGTATGTAAAAATCCGTGGTGCAGCCGGTGATATCGTATTGGCAAAAGCTGCCGAAGCTTCTATTAGAAAAACAATTTATGAACGCGCCAGTGCCGCTGACAAAGCCGAATTGAGGAGTGAAACACTGAGCATGCGCAAGCGTCTCGAAGAAGAAAAGGCCTCTTCAGGACGCGGCAAGGACATCGACATCAAGTTCGGCTCCGGCGGAATGCTTGACGTATACTTTGCTGTACGTTATTTACAGCTTCGCGACGGCCTGCCGGATGATTCGGAAAACCGCTCGACAATATTTATGCTGGAAAAGCTTTTCAAGGCAAATTCCCTGTCCGTCGAAAACTTCACGAATTTGAGCGAAGGTTACGAGTTCCTGTCCCTGCTCGATCACAACCTTCGCCTCACGCTCGGGCGTGTTATGCGTCTGCCGTCGGCAAACCAGGCAACTATAAAAATCATTGCCACTCGAATGAATGCAGGCTCAGCCGGCGATCTGCACGAGCAAATGACGCTTCATCGCCTCAACATCCGTTCAGCATTTGAAAGCATTTTACAGGATTGAACAATACCGCGCCCGTTTGCCATTTTGTAGTTGAAGAGTATCGAACAGATACGCTTAGTGGCAGTATGGAAATGGAAATTGCGGATAACGAAATTTGCGGGCTAGAAGTTGGTCTGTTATTCCGCACTGAAGTCTGTATGACATTCTTAGGCGACGTAACTTGGGACATTTCCGAAATTCGGCAGTGTTTTTTTTTCAGCCGATCATCACAAACGATTAATATTGACGAATAGAGAAACGTTTGTATTTGCCAAATCGCAAAACTAAAGGTCTAATGGCAAAGGTAAAAGCAGTTGATCAAACCTTCCAGCTATTTATCCACTAGAAAAAACCCACACAGGAGAAATAAATGAGATTCGTATCATTGATATTGGTATTCAGTATTTTCGTTGTAACGTCGCAGATCGCATTGGCGCGTGTTTCGTCGACGTTTATGGTAGAGACATTGGTCAGCGAAGGGAAAAAGTCGAAAGAAGTAAACTCGACGCTGAATTTTGGCGATAAATCGTTCCGGCTCGTTTCTAACAAGCCAGGTTTGGTTAGCAAAGAGATGACCTATTCCGAAAT
>JACDAY010000104.1 GCA_013695195.1 Blastocatellia bacterium
CCGCTGCCGCGACAAAAACATATCGTCCCATAAAATTGACGAAGTTCGTCCCCTGCAGCATCACCTGAGCAAGCCATGCGTTGTTATCTTTTTGTGCGGACACGTGGCAATCGGAACAGGACTGCGTTTCCTTGCCGCGAACCGTATGCGGCACATGCGTATTAAAGGCCTGGCCGCTAAATCCCTCGGCCGAAACTGTCTGCTGCTGGCTGTAGATCCATTCGCGATTTTGATTTCGCGAGCTGACCAAAACGGCCGAGCTCGAACGAACAGGCGCGACTTTGTGGCCGGTAACCGTGCCGTCTTTGCCAAGCATAAAAATATCATCTCGGATCACCTGATAATTGTAGGAGGTGAAATTACGCGAATCACCGCCTTCGTTATGGCGGTTCGGCATTTTGCGGTTGGCCTCCATGCTCAAATGACAGCCGAAGCAACTCGTTACCCACGACGTGTGGCAGGCGTAACACGTCATGCTGCTCTCGCGGTGAGCCAGCATATTTTCGCCGACGCTGACATCGCCCCACGTTTCGTTGTCCTTCTGCATCGTTTTGGCATACGCGCTTTTTTCGTTGTAATCCGGGCTGTCCGGCGTTACGGTATCGGCGGTCTGCGTTACCTTCCACCAGCGGCCCGGCTCGACTATCGAGTTTTGTACAACGTCGCCTTTCTTCAATTCGATTTCGTTTCCGGCGGCGTCTTTGCGTTTCGCGTCGCGGGCAACGACCTCCAGAATCGGCAGCCGCTTTCCGTCGGTAGAACGAAACCGCAGGCGCGTCAGATCCCGACCAATTAAAGGCTTTTTAGCATTTGTACGCTGAGTAATCTCCGTTTTGTTTTCGGTTGTCATCGCAGCGTAACCGCTCGTAATGCCGTTTGCTTTCTCGGCGAGCGATCCGTGGCAGTCGATGCACCCGATCTCGACAGCCGCACGCGGCTCATTATAAAGAATGCCGGTGCCATGGCTGTCCTGACGGAAATGACAATCGGCGCAGTGCATTCCTTTTTCGAGATGGATGTCCTGAAGATGCACAGCCTTTTGAAATTTATTCGGGTCTTCGGGCGCAACTACTTTATCGGCTGCGTCGAGAAGATTACCTTTCCGGTCTTTTTTATAAACTTTTTTGAACATCCAGCCGTGCCCATGCGTGTCGGCGAACTGGACGGATTTTAGTTTGCTGTTGAAATCCGGCGTACCGGTATTTTGGAGAAAAACAGAATCCGACCAAAGTCCGCGCAGCGATGAGGCCTCGGGGTTTTTGTCCAATTTGCGCGCTTCATCAGCCTGGCTCGGTACTATTTGACGATCAGCGGGGTACATGGATTTTCCGTCGGATTCGTTGTCCCACCAGGTTTGGCCGAGATAGGTCGCGACCATATTCGTTCCCGGGTGCATGTGGCAGGTCATGCATTGGGTTGTCGGGATGCGGGATGTGAATTGATGTTTTATCGGGTGGCCGGCCTCGTTTTTCGGTATGCTCGTGTCTGCGGATTGCGATTCGCCTTTATTGCCGGCCGAAGCATAAGAACCGGCTGCTGTAACGCTGGTGTCGTTGGCGTAAACGACATGACACGCCGTGCAGCCAGCCGAGCGATAATCCCCAGCGTGGTCGTTTGTTCCAAGAAAGTTCAGCGTCGGGTCCATCAAACGCGTTTTTTGTATGCCGAGATATACAGGGTCGGTCCTGTTCCCGGTTCCCAACCCGCGCGGGCTCAAACCTTTGTCGGGTTTGCCGCCTTCTTCTTCTTTATCGGGAAGCCCGACTTCGAGACGGCGTTTTCCGCCCCGCTCAAAGACACGCAGGATATTGCCAGGCTGTGAAATTTCCCAGCGCGGCAGCGGATTCAAATACGGCAGAAAACCTTCGAAGGCTTCCTGCTGGCGCGTCGGAGAGGGAATTTGAAAAAGCGCCTGCGGATCTCCGGCTGCGTTGTAACTTTCGCCAAAGCGGGTATCTTTGATGGAATAACCTCCGTTATTATAAAGCGCGGCGCCCCAAAGCATCGCGCCGTGCGCCATCATGCTCCGCGAAGATTTTTGATTTTCATCCGTGTGGCACTCGCCGCAGGATTGCGCGACTACGCGAAAGTCGCCGGGGTTAATAAAGCGCACGAATTCCGATCTTTCTCTCGCCAAAAGCGTGTTCGTACGTTCGGGGTTGCGGCTCGAGCATTCGCCGTTTTTACAATTCCATTCCTTTGGAAATTTAGGCTGCACGTGGGCATCTTTCTGAGTAGTAGCTGCCGGGTTCCCGCCGTGACAAGCCGTGCAGCTCAAACCTTGCGCATCTTTGCCTTCCTTTAAAACGTCGAAAACATCGCCCGTTGCATTGTACTTATGCATCGGCTCGATGTTGTTGTGACATTTCATGCAGCCTTCCATCGGGACATCTTTTTGTTGTTCCGATACGGCTAGCCTCGAAGAATCTGCTTGGGCACGATCCGCAGCCAATGTTGATTGTGGTTTTTCATGAGCAGTTATTGTCTTAGTCGCGACGACCTCTTCCTTCCAAAAAACAGTGGACAAAAAACACACAAACACCAACAATACTATCAATTTAAGCCGGGCTTGTTTGTTCTTTTTCGGATCCATTGCGATCTACCTCATTTCAAGTTTTTCATTTCGGAATAACTGATAGCTGACAGCTGAAAACTGATAATTTCGGAGCGGGTTTAAAGTATCAGCTTTCAGCTACTCCGAAGTATCTTTCAATCATTAACATTACTCATTAAAATACCAGTATTACTCATTAAAATACCAGTTTCATTTGGCTAAAGAGCGTGTACTGCGGTTTGCTCGGATTTGGAACATCGGCGGTGCAAAAAACCGGGATCGGGCAATTTCGGGCGCTGTCGGTAAAAACATCGCGAAATCCGCGACCGGGCAGCAATATGTTTCCGCCGAAAGTAAACGTTAGATTATTTATCAAAAGCGGGCGATAGACGACGCCGAGGCTAAGATCGTAACCGATCTCGTGCCGCACGCGCGGTTGAAACAAGACGTATTCGAGCGATTCCGTTCGGTCGAAACGCAGGTAATTGGCGTTGAAGACAGCCTTCATCGTCTGGGTTACTTCGGCATCTACACCGGCATTAAAGATCAGTATTCCCGGATTGACAAAATTTGCCTGTCCCTCGGTTTTACTGGAGCGAATACTTGGCAGAAGGCTGTTCGGCTGAACAAGTCCGATCTCGGTCGAAACCAGCCGTATCCCCTGCCTGTTCCAGTACGAAAACTGCCCGCCGACAAAATTCGGATCGTCGAAAATTGCGTCGAATCCCTGTGCTCTGTTGTCGGTCGGATTCTTATCGCCCGAAGCATAAAAGATCGATGCACGGTACCGCAGCCAATCGCGGTCGATAGAGGCTTCGACAGCCGCCATGTGAGCTCTAATTTGCGTCCTGCGTCCCGCGATCGGATTAAAATCGTCCTCGCCGAACGCAAAATAATATGAATTCGAAAGATTGAGCCAGCCGATATGCCCGTCACCGTTAATCCCGACATAGCCGGCTTTTATTGAGTGCGGTCTTGCGCTTCCAACCAGAGCGGGCCGCACCAAAAAACCGTTGGTGTCATAATGTATGTCGTCGCGGTCGTCGTTATACGCCGCCACACCCTGTAGCGTATACCCTTTTACCAGAAAATCCTGGCGGAAATAATTCGCGATATAAATATTCTGGTGACGCGGCGTTTCGAGCGAATTCAGGTTGCTGTTGGTGTCCTTTTCGAGCTGCCGGAAATAAGCAAGATTAAACTGCGATTTATTATTGGAAAACGCTCCGAAAAACCGGACGCCGAGATTATTGTCGGAGTAGAGGAATCCGCGAAAATCCGCGCTGAACGGCTGAATGCCGCCGCGCACCGAAACGGAATCGTAGTTGTCGTTTGTATCCAGCAGCTTCACTTCGGCAAAGGCTTCTTCGAGTGAAACGTGCATATCGGTGCGGTTGGTTCCCCGCCGGACGTCAATATTCACGACACCATTCTCGCGGGCGTTCAGATAGTTCGGGATGCTGAAAGTAGGTGAGATTTTTATCGCCCAACCGCGAGGCTTGAAAACGGTTTGTCCCCTGAAAAATTCAAACGAAAGCTGAATCGTCTGGTTAAACGAAAGGCTTTCCGGCCGGCCGAAAAAATTGTTGCTGTCGGGATTGTCAGAGCTGACATTCGTTCCCGCCGGCGTACGGCGTATCTCAATTCCGGTAGTGCTGACACCGGATATAATTAAAAAATAATCGTCTCCGAAGACCGGGTAATCGCCCTTTAAAATGTTTTGATCGTATGGGTTATACCAGCGGTTTCGCCGGAAAGGAATGTCGCGCCCGCGGGCGCCTTTGTCGCCATACCTGTCGTACTCCGGGAAATCGATTCTCCAGCGGTCGCGAACCTCGCGGCGGTCAGCCGTCAAAAAAATTGGGGATTCCCTGTCCGGGGCTTCATCGGAGTTCCCAACTACTTCCTTTTCAGGCCGCACGATATTGAAATCGATTTTTCGTTCCGTGTCGCCGTCGATGATAATGTTTTCCAGGATTGGGCAAAACTTTTTCGATTCATCGCAGATCACGTTCGAAAAAACTCCGTATTCTTCCGCTTTACCGCGTTCGAAACGCGCCTCGAATGGAGGTTGAACGCTAATCCGGTATGCTCCAGTCCGCAGCCGGAAAGCATAGTTTCCTTCGGTATCGGTTCGTGTAGATTCGGTTCGGGAGTCAGTCTGATTGGCCGCCATGACGACTACACCGATGGCGGCCTTTCCGTCCGCGTCAACTATTTTTCCGATCAGCCGCCCGTCCGATTTCTGAGCCGAACCAAAGGAAGTTGCTGATAAGGCCAAGCAAATAAGAAACAAATGTAACCTGGAAAAAGTTACCTGCATAGACGCGAATTTTCGGATGGACAAATTAAAGACTGTCAGTGCTTTTATCACATCCAGACGGCAATGACAAATTTATTAATACACTTGACTATCGAAGGATATCGTATAAAATTCAAGTCGACCATGGATTCCAACCCCTTCAACAAAAAAGGCACGTTTTTCGCCGGCTTTTTGATTTTGTTAATATTTGCTCTGCCGGTTACAGCACAAACCGGTCTGTCGCTCGCCGACGTGCGGACGATTATCGCCCAGGCGGTTTCGAAGGCCGTGGCGCTCAACAAGCGGGTAACCGTTTCGGTTACGGATCAGGAAGGCAATCTTCTCGGCACGTTTGTGATGGCCGGTTCGCCGTCGATGACGCGTATCCAAAGTGTCGGCCGCGCGCCGTTGGGACTGGAAGGCGAGCTTGTTCCGTCATTGTTTGCTTCACATTCCAAGGCCGGCACCGCCGGAGTTTTTTCGACAACGGCAAACGCATTTACTACGCGTACCGCATCTTTTATCATCCAGGAACATTTTCCGCCGGGCGTCGATAACCGACCTGGCGGGCCGCTGTACGGCGTGCAGTTCTCGACGTTGTCTTGTTCCGATATCGCGATCGCCGGTTTGCCGCTTGGTTTATCGGGAGATCCCGGAGGCATTCCGGTTTATAAAAACGGAATGGCAGTTGGCGGCGTCGGTGTGGAAGGCGACGGAATTTACACGGTGGACCGCGATCCGAACGATAACGACCAGCCTTTTGAGGAAATCATCGCCGCAGCAGCAACACGGGGTTTCGAATCGCCGCCTGCCATTCGTGCCGACAATATTTTGGTCGAAGGTATTCGATTGCCATTCGCGAATGTAGGCGATCCGCCGAGCGAGACTGTGATTCCGTTTGCAAGTTTACCCGGATTCGCGGTCAGCCTGATCCGTGCCGCGCCCCCTAGCGATTTTGTTCCGGCGGTATTCAACGGAGTTCCCGGTCAGATGAGCACGCGATTCCCGACGACGGCTGGAGCAACATTGAGTGTCGCGGAAGTTCAGCAGATACTCGGCGACGCGGCGGCGATTGCTAATATAACGCGTGCAGCGATTCGCCAGCCCATCGGCAGCAATGCCAGAGTAACGATCGCTGTCGTCGATATTAACGGTAAGACCGTTGGGATATTCCGCCAGCTTGACGCCCCGGTTTTCGGCTTTGATGTTGCGGTTCAAAAGGCGCGTACGTCAGTATTTTTTACCCGCCCGGATTCAGGCGTAAAACTGCAGGCCGCCGGATTTGGAAATTATGTCGCTCGTGCAAGCGCCGACGGAATCAACCTGACGGGCGGCATCGCCTTTAGCGATAGAGCGCTCGGTTTTCTACATCGCCCGCTTTTTCCTGACGGGATCAACGGTACCGATGCCGGACCGTTCAGCGCCTTGCTCGCCGATTGGAGTCCTTTTAACGTCGGCCTCCAACTCGATCTGGTCAAGGGCGCCTTACTTAATCCGCCGATGAATTGTATTAAATTCGCACGAAGCAAACGCTCGATGCTGCCGCCGTGCCCTTGTACGAATATTCCTGAGATTCCCAATGGAATTCAGATTTTCGCCGGAGCCACGCCTATTTATCGCGGTTCAATATTGCTCGGCGCGATCGGTGTCAGCGGGGACGGGATCGATCAGGACGACTTTATCGCGGCGGCCGGTGCGAATAGCTTTGCTCCGCCGATGGAGCTGCGCTCGGACAGAATCTTTGTCCGAGGCGTTCGGCTCCCCTTTTTGAAGTTTCCGGCCCGGCCAACTTTGCCCTGAACAGATGTCAAATTTTAGCTGCCATTTCCTGATAGCCATGCTGTTATTGCTCGGGCCTTTGCCGGCAGCTCCGCAAGCTCCGGCTGTCGGATCGCTGGAAGTCTCGGGCCGCGTAAAGATCGACGGAAAACAGGAGAAACTTTCCAGAAAAAGATTTTATCTATTGAGAGGCGGATTAAACGAAAATAAGGAACTGGTCGCGCGATTAAAGGCGGTCGAGATTACTTCACGCGATTGCTTCTACAGCCAAATGAATGCAAGTTCGGAATTTATCTGCTGGTTAAAGGCGGAAAATTGCGACTCGCCGTACTGCCGGGACGCCACCGCCGAAGAAGTTGAGCTCGTGCCGGAATTTCTGACCGCATACAAAAAAGGGTTGAAACAGTTTCGCGGCCGCACTGCCGTTGCCCAGGATTGGCTGACCACCAACCTGCCGCCGAATCTCGTGAGCGGTTACTACCGCCAGCGGCGAGCGTTGACGGATAATTTGTTAAGCGACATCAGGCCGCTTCAGTCGTCGATGACAGACAGCGTAACCGTAAAAGCGATTTTTATAGACATTCCAGTCAGCGCCGACGGAACAAACCCGAAAACGAGCGGAACATTTCTGGTGTCAAATATTCTGCCGATCGAATTTGGAAATAAAAGCTACGTCTGGGCCTGCGAGGTTGAGATCGGAACGAGCAAGCCGGCGAGCCTGCGGCTTCAGGTGCCCGAGAATAACAAACCCGTTAAAAACTGCGAAGTTGCAGTAAGAGATCTCCCGGTGTGCAAAACCGGTAGCTGTCCCCCAAAGTGAAAAACCGTATCCGGTTATTTCTAATCGCATTAGTTGCTGCATTCAGCGCGGCGTCTCTTCTTCCTGTAACAACGGCCCAGAAAAGGCGGGACAATTTTTCGCACGCCACGGCTTCGCACAAAAAAATCGACTGTAGTTCCTGTCATAAGGTGCCAACTGCGAACTGGATCCAGGCGCGCGGTTTTCCTGACGTCGCGGATTATCCGGGCCACGATTCCTGCATTCAATGTCATCGCAATGATTTTTTTCGCGGCAACCGTCCGGCAATATGTTCGACCTGCCATGTAACTTCCTCGCCGCGCGGAGAAGCGCGTTTTGCATTTCCGGTGCGTTCGCGCTCACAGGAGTTTTCAACAATCTTTCCGCATGACGTGCATCAGAATCTTATCGCGTCATCGAAAAAAAGCAGGAGCGATGTCGCCGTTGCTCATTTTGTCCGCGCCGGGTTCAAGGCTGCCGCCGATGACGATAAGCCGCAGTTTAATAATTGCGCTATTTGCCACGCAACGCCGGCCGAGGTGCCGAAATTCGAGTCGCGGATTCTGGGTTCCCTCCAGCCGCTTACAGACGCGGCGGCGGAAAGCTTTACACCAACAGCGGCTTTTTTCAAGGACGCTCCGAATACTCATGCGTCCTGTTTTAACTGTCATTACCAAAACCAAAAGCCAAACCGAACAGACTGCGCGGGCTGTCACGTATTGACCAAGCCGTATTTTGAATCGAACGTTATAAAGCGCTTTTCGCTGAAATTCAATCATCAGGACAAAGACCATATAAACAAAGACTGCACAACATGTCATGTCCGTATCACTCAAAACGCCGATCTGAAAACAATGATGAATGCGGATGTCCCGATCTTGACGTGCAGCACAAGCTCGTGTCATGGCGATAATATTAAAACCGAAATCTCCCAACGCGAAGCGAGTATTACTGCGAGTCAGCCGGCCTTTCAATGTACATACTGCCATACGCCGTCTATCGGAAGGTTTCAGATTCCGCCGAGCCATCAGAGCCGTTGAGATATTAGATGAAATCCCGGGGAGCATTTAAAAACTCGTTAAAGACGGCCGTGATTCTGGCGGCTTTAATATCATTTGCAGCAAGCTGCCTGCAACAGGCCCAAAAACCCGATCTTGCTATCACAGCAGTTAATACTCATTCACCGGCGTCGGAACGGAGTTCGGATAAAAATTACGGTACGTTTTTGCACAGCGTTCCCGAACATCATGAGGTAACCTGCGATTCATGCCATCAGCGCGAAAGAGGTTTGCCCGATCTGAAATTCGCCGGACATGATTCCTGTATCGGCTGCCACATGAACGAGTTTACGAATGCCAAATCGGGCATCTGCGCCACCTGCCACAGCGATCTGCAGTCCGCTTCTCCAGCCATGAATCCGTTTCCTGCCAAGTTCAACGAAGGTTTTAACATGAAGTTCGACCATGCGGCGCATACACGGGGCGATGCCCGTCCGGCGCAGGGCTGCGCATCCTGTCATCAAAGCGCCGGTGCCTCGCAAACCATCCCGGTTGGAGTCCAGGCTCACGCAAACTGTTTTACCTGTCATACACCCGAAAGCAATATCGGGTCATGCACGGTCTGCCATGAGGTTGCTCCTTACACACGCACGCCATCGGTTACCGCCGTAATCAAGGCGGTTTTTCGACATTCTGATCACAGCCTCCGCCAGGGCGTGAGCTGCGCCGAATGCCACACGGTAAGGGCATCGGCACCGCAATCCCAACAGGTAAGCGCACCCGTCGCGGTTCAGCATTTTTCGGCGTCAGCGGTGGTTAGCTGCAGGACATGCCATAACGATAGACGCGCTTTCGGCGAAAAGGACTTCTCCAATTGCGCCCGCTGCCATTCAGGCTCGGGTTTCGATATGCTGCCGCCCGGATTGGGGCAAAATTAAGCTTGACATCGGCGGGCGAAATAAGCTGCTTTGGCGGACACTTAACGAACTCAAGACGTGCCGCGCCAAAAATTATTGACATCATTGGTAAAAGGGGTTTTAATAGTGCTGCAATCTATGAAAAACTTTGCAAAATTATTTATGATCGGAGTTTTTGCCCTGACGGCTGCGGCTTTATTTATAAGCAGCGCCGGGTTTTCGAGAATCGGGCAGGGCGTACTTGCTCAAACGTCCCCGACGCCACCGGTTTCGAATACGGCTGCGAATGCAAACATCGCGAAACCTGCGGGAAAAGATAAGACGTTTCCGAAGGAATTTACACTCGGCAAGAACAGCCTGTCCGAATACGGCGAGGTGGCATTTAACCACGACTCGCACGCCTTCAAGCAGTACAGCCCGGACGGCAAATCGGCCGTCGGCTGTACGGAATGTCATCATACTGACCAGCCGAAAGCTGCTCTCAAACCGCCGCTGGTTACATCCGAGCGCACTGTCGCCTTGACTCTTGAATCGTGGAAGCAGTCCGATCAAAAGGTCAACGAATGCCGCTCGTGCCACTTTCAAGACGGAAGCGTACCCGATGGCAAGGTCATGCCCTCCGCAAGCTATACCGACGCAGGTAAGACGACGAAAAAGGAATTAAACAACGAGCTGGCCTATCACATTAATTGCAATACCTGTCACGATGCGGCGGCGAAACTTCGTCCTGAACTGATAAAGAAAACGGGATTCGCGACGGCCAAGGACTGCACGATTTGTCACAAAGCAAACTAACGCATGAGTTTAAAGCAGTGTGAGAAATGCGGTGAAATGGTTGACGAAGCCAAGGCTTTTTGCCCGGGCTGCAGTAATCCGTTTGTCAGCGAAATGCAGCGTACGGAAACTTCCGAATTTGAGCTTTCCGGGAGCACGATAGAATTTAGTAAAACGGCTTATAATTTGCTTCTCTCGGATATGGGGTTGAATATATCCGAGCCGGCGGACGTGAACAAACCAGCCGAAGATTTAGTACCAGAGCCTGAAAGAGATATACAAAAACAACCTTCTGCCGGACTCGTCAAATGGATCGCCTTTGGCGGAGCGGTTGTATTATTTCTTCTCTTATTGGCTGCGGCTCTTATATTTTTTGTTTCTTAAAGGTATTTTTCAGCCTCCTTAGTCATCTACCCAAGCGTCCGAACAGCGATGCCACGTGAGATAAAAAACCATGAGCAGATAATCGAGGCATTTCGAAACGTGGACATTGTTTCGGAACTCGTTGAAAAATTGCCTAATGGCGAGTTTCGAAACGAGCTCGACATGGACATTATTTTGTTTGGGCGGCGCTATCGCGCCGGCAAAGTCGGCCCATACGCACGCCTGCTGGAGTTTCTTCCGGGCGAGATAATAGTTCAGGAACGCACGTGGGAAAGCAGTATCTTTTATGTTCTTGTAAAAGGCAGGCTCGAAGCCTCGATCACCGAGCAAAATCAGCAATTCAAAAAGGTAGGTGAGATTCCGGAAGGCAGTTCGTTCGGCGAAATGGCGCTTCTGTCGGGGACGCCGAGAAGCGCGACGGTTGCCGTAGCGGCGGGGGATGATCCGGCGCTAGTGCTCGAATTCACACGCCCGGCACTGCGCCTTCTCCGCAAGCTGCCGGAGTTTGGACGCTCCCTCGACCGCAATTACCGCTCTTACGGACTTTCCCTAACCCTCAATGAGTTAAAGGATTTCACTCATCTTAAACTCGACAGCGGACTGATGAAACGCCTCAATGACGCAGCGAGGTTTGCCGTTTACGAAAAAGACCACGTACTTTTTCACGAAGGCGATCCGATCAACCGCATCGTTTTCGTCCGCAACGGTTGGATCGAACGAGCAAGCGGCGCAGCTTTTAATCCAAGGGCCGCCGATCTTTTGTTGGATGGCGAAGATACAGCAGGGTTGGATTTTTTAGGAGCCGGAAGCTGTCTCGGTTTGCACGCCGTCGAAAAGCCCGGCGATTGGAAGTACACGGCAACGGTCAGGGGCCGCGCGGAAGTGATTGAAATTGCCGTCTCGCGCCTTCGTGAAGAAAAGGAGATGAGCGCCGCGGTCTTGCCCATATTGCGGAAATCCGCCGGGCCGGACGATTCTCAAAAGCCTTCGCCGCCCGTCGATAAACGCGTACTGACCGCGACCGGCAGAGAGATCGAAACCGGCGTCGTCGACGGCATCAATCTGCTCGTAATGGACATGGCAAAGTGCATCCGCTGCGGCAACTGCTCTCTCGCCTGCCACAATGTCCACGGCCATACGCGCCTGACGCGGCGCGGAATCCATATCGAACGCCCGGTAAAGCCGAACAGCTTTCACATCCAAAGCGTGCTGATACCGTCCGTCTGCATGCACTGCCAGGATCCGGAATGCCTGACGGGCTGCCCGACAGGCGCGATCGCGCGTTTTCCCGGCGGCGAGATCGATATCGAACCGTCCACGTGTATCGGCTGCGGGGACTGCGCGACGCAGTGTCCATACAACGCAATCTCGATGATACCGCTTGAAAACACCTCAACAAGCAAGCCGCGAAAATCGCGATTTACGAAGTTCATTTCCGCGTTTTCGCTCCGCCAAATTGAGCTTCCGGCGCCGGTGACGCAGACCGAAAACCTTCTGGCGGTGAAATGCAATCTTTGCAAGAACACCGGAATGAATCCGCCGGGCGCGAGACGCGCGGCTTATTCTTGCGAAGAAAATTGTCCTACCGGCGCTTTGGTTCGTGTTAATCCGCATGAGTATTTTGACGAGATCAACAATACGATCGGCCTGATCCAACGCAGCAAAACGCATGCGATCGGCGAAAATATTCATAAATTCGATCTTTGGGCGACCATCTGGCACGTGATCGGAGCGGCCATGGTTTTAATAGGCGGCGGCCTCGCGGTTTGGGCCACCTACACTTTTTCTCAGGACATTCCGTTCGGGCCGAATACTTGGGTTACAATGCGTTGGCTGACCGGATTAACGGGCCTCGCAAGCATTTTGTGGGTAATGGCCTATCCTGCACGAAAGCAGATATACCGTCGACGGGCCGGGGCTTTGCGTTATTGGATGCTTTCGCACGTTTATATCGGCGTTTTGGCAGCGGTACTTATTTTCGTTCACGGCGGAACTAGTTCGGGCGGACTTTTGACGTCGCTTCTGATGATCTCGTTTGACCTGGTAATTGCTTCGGGATTGTTCGGCGGCCTCTGTTATCTGATCGTGCCGCGATTAATGACACGGATCGAGCGCGAGCCGCTGCTTTTGGAAGATTTGCAGGCCCGCCGTGAAGAGCTTCGCGCACAGCTTGTCCGCGCGAGCGAGCAGACAAATAATGAAGATCTAAATCAAGTGATACGAATCGATATTCGCCGCACCTTTCTCGGATTAGGCTATCTTTTCCGCCAATATATTCGGAAGGAAAACCTGAACACGATGCTGGCTGACGCCCGCAGTCAATTTCGCGGCGCGGCCGAAAATATGTCGCGCGTGGACGAAGCCCGTTTGATGGAGGCAGTCGAAAGCGCTGCGACCCTGCGCCGCATCGATGCGCTCTGCTATCTGCATAATCTATTAAAAGTGTGGCTCGCGCCGCATGTTTTGTTTACCTCGCTGATGTTGGTGCTGATGGCGATTCATATTGTACAGGTCATCTATTTTAATGTTCGATAAAGGACGGGTCAGAACCGGGATCGGTAGCGACTGGGTTCTTTTAATCGGCGACACAGAATCAGGTCACTACCGTTTTCGGTTCTGAAAATATGTCGCCACTTTAACGACATGGGAAAAGACGATTTTCGATGAGTCAGAATACCGGAAAATTTACTGTATCGTTTCGCGATGCGCAAATGGCGGCGGTTGGATTCGATAAAGAAGCGATACTTATCGGCCGGTTAAAGACGTGCGAGATTGTTTTGGATCATAAAGCAGTTTCAAGGGTTCATGCAGGGATCAATTTTCTCGATTCAAAGTATTTTCTGATAAATCTTTCCGCTTCAAATATCCTGTCGCTGAACGGCAGGGCACTCAGGCCGCAAAAGACCGATGTTTTAGCCGGCGGCGATTTTATTCAGATCGGGCCTTTTGTAATTTTTGTAGAACGCAGCAGTGAAGAACTTGCTTTGACGGTAGAACGCCAATCCGTTGGCGAGGCGCGAAAGGCGACCAGTCTTCCGGCGCTCGGCTCAGTTGTACCGGAAAGTGTAAATCCGGAAGTCGCGGACGTGTTAAAGGTATTTTGGGAAAAACGCACACGGGAAAAGGAAGATTGGGGATCGCGCCTCCGGCCGACAGAAAAGCCGCAGCCAGGCAAGGCGGTGATCAATTGGAAACCGACACTCGATTTGCAGCAGCCGTGGCGTTTGGGCTTATTTTTATGGGCAATTTTGATAATCGGAGCTCTTGGAGTAATCGCGTTTCTCCGTTATCCCGAGACATACGCCGGCAAACCCCTGGCAACCCCGCACGCAGCGAATATTGAAGGCAGCACTATCGCGTTAACGGCCAACGGGAACTCGTGCACAACCTGCCATGCTCCAAATGAGTATGTCGAAACAGCATGCATCCGTTGTCATCAAGCCGACCAGTTTCATGTTTCGAATACAAAGGCTCACGAGGCAGCCGGCATTACGTGTACGATTTGCCATCTCGAGCATCAAGGCTCGGATTTTCAAATGCGTGCCGCAGCCGTTCAGGGCTGCGCCGATTGTCACAGCAATGATAATCCAAAATCCTATAACGGAAAAAGCGTCCGTACGGCGCATGAAGGCTCATTTGGCTATCCGGTTAAAGACGATAAATGGGTGTGGAGCGGCCTCTATAATGAAATAGCCGAAACAATTCCGGCCGTGAAAGCCTCGTCTAAGGATGAAACAGAACAGGCCCGCCTCAGCCGGCAGTTTCATGCCGTTCACGTATCGCGCCTGAACGCACCCGCCGGAATGACGGCCGACGGCTCGGGACGCGTTTCGTGTTCGAGCTGTCATAAAAGCTTCGATCCGATTGACCGCGACACGCCGCGCCAAACCTGCGGCGTGTGCCATAATTTGCCGGCCGATTCGAATCCGCCCGCTACTTTCGTAAACGGCATACAGGCAAACTGTGTTTCGTGTCACATCCAGCATCCGTACGGAAACAACCGCTGGAGCGAATATTTAAGAGAGGAAGCCCGTGATCATCGAAAGAATGTTGTGAATTCGCAAATAAAACAATTGAACGGGAAATGAAATTCGTCCAACTACTGATTTGTCTTGTATTTATCGCCCTGCTTATTTGGATGCGCCAAATTAGCGGGGTTGAGGCGGCTTACGGCGGTTTGTCTTGGGCCGGATGGTTGAGCATCTTGCTGGCGCTGGCTGCGCTGGGGTTAATCGTAGTAGTAAATGATTCGTCGCGGGCTTTCGGGTTTTTCAGTACCTGGGACAAACAGGCTGCGCCCCAGGTTGCCGTCCGCACTCTCAGCGACTTAGAGCTTGCCGACCTTGGAACACTCAAATACAGAGGGCCTAAATATCCGCACCCTGTGATTTTCCCCGAGCGGTGTATCGGCTGCCAGGCGTGTGTCGATGCCTGCCCTCACGACGTCCTTGCCATCGTCGACGGAGTTGCTTCGGCGGTCGCTCCGGACCTTTGTATGGAAGACACGGCCTGTCAGGCCGAATGCCCGGTCAACCCAAAGGCGTGTATTGTTATCAACACGACAAAGGCCGTCGTTTCCCGTCCGTCGCCGACGCGCGACGGCGCAAGTTATCAAACCAATGTTCCGGGCTGCTATATAATCGGCGACGTTTCCGGAGTGCCGTTGATAAAGAATGCCGTGAAGGAAGGAGCGGAAGTCATTGCACATATCGCAGCCGAACTGAAAACCGCATCGGCTGAGCCGAAAGCGGATTATGATGTAGCAATAATCGGCATCGGACCGGGCGGAGCATCGGCGGCGGCGACTGCCCACAATCTGCGGCTCCGATACATCGGCATAGAACAAGACAGGACTTTATCGACAATAGAATTGTATCCGAAAGGAAAATATATATTTTTTAAACCGGATACGAAAGACTGGTTCGGCGGCATCCCGGCTACGGGTCTTGGGCTTTCGAAAGCAAAATACGGCGCTTCCGGCGCGGGCGCAGATGAGAGCATTTTTGGAGACGAATTGGCGCTTGAATTTGAAAAAGTGGCGCGCGAGCAATCTGTGCCGCTTCAGGAGGAATTGATCCCAAAAATTCCCGGCGCTTTGCGCGGGGAACTTGCACCTTTGCTCGCCGAAAAGATAGAAAAGGAATTAATATCGAGTATTGCAGGTTTTCTGCGGTCGAAGGGGTCCGGCGATTGGATGAACCTGTACACGAAGCATTTTGTTTCGGATCGCGATAATATCTTGTCGCGTTTCCGGGCGGCAATTGCCGATCAGCTTCAGACGAAGATTCCCGGAGACCAGCGCGAAAACATTCTTGGCGTGTGGCTGAGCGGTCTGGCGGAGAACGGGGTAAAAATAAATGAATACGAAAGCTGCAAGACAATTGCACGAGCTGATGACGGCGATTATTTTGTAATAGGCACGGAACGCATCTTGGAAAAATCACAGCAGACATATAAAGCGCGTCGCGTCGTGATCGCGATCGGATTGCGCGGAGCTCCGAACAAGTTGAGGTTGCCGAACGAAGATCTGAAATTCAGAATTAACGGAAATGAAGAATCGAAGGTATTATACAGCCTGACTAATCCTGCAGATTATCGCGGGCGCCGGATCGTCGTAGTCGGCGGCGGCAATGTCGCGGTCGAAGCAGCCGTCGACCTGGTTTCGACGCGTAGCGGGGCGGAGATCTCACCCCGTTCACCGAAAGAGATGAACGATGTAACGCTGCTGGTGCGTGATTTTCTGGCGCCGACAGTTAAATTCGGCAACAAATTTCAACTGTATCAGTGCGCAGACGACGGAATTTTGAATCTTCGTTTCGGAGTTGCTATTAAGGAGATGCGCGAAAATGAATTGGTGCTTCAGGATGTTGAAACGGGCCGCGATCTCGAAACTATTCCCAACGATTATGTTTTCGCATTGATCGGCGGCGAAAGGCCGGACAGGTTTTTGCAGTCGATAGGTATTACCATTACTTAATCTATGTCCAAAGACAAGCTATTTATAGGCATTGCGGGCGTCGTGCTCGGTTTTATCATCGGATTTATGTTTGCCAACAGCGTAAATCGCACGGTATCCGAGAACCAGCAAATTTCGGGATTGCCGAATTCGATACCTGCGTCTAATTCCAATCTGCCTCCCGACCACCCGCCTATCGGTACAACAGCAGATTCGCTGCAAACAGCGCCGCTTCCACAAGTCACCGAAGCAATCGAAAAGGCAAAACAGCAGCCCGAAAGTTTTGAGGCGCAGATGACGGCGGCTGACCTTTACTATCAAATACAGCGGTTTGAGGACGCAGTGAAGTTTTATCTAAACGCCAGCCGCCTTCGCCCAAACGAGCTCGAGCCGGTTATCAAACTCGGAAACGCTTATTTTGATTCCGAACAATACGAGGAAGCCGAAAAATGGTATCTGGCGGCGCTAAAACGAACGCCCGATGATATCAATGTACGGACAGACCTCGGATTGACGTTCTTTTTACGCACGCCGCGCGACATCGACCGGGCAATTAAAGAGTATCAGTCATCGCTCCAGTTGGTCCCGGATCACGAAATTACCCTTCAGAATCTGGCACTCGCTTACCTGGAAAAAAATGACAAGGAAAATGAGCAAAAAACTATAGAGAGGCTCAGAGTAACGAATCCGAATAATCCAGTGGTCCTGAAAAACGAGGGGAAATAGCTCGCGAAGCAGATTTTGGAAAAGGGCGCGGCAGGTATCCCGGTCGCATTTGTCCGGTTCGGATTTGCCAGTTTGGGCGTAAGTGCTTAACGCACCGCCTTTGGTTGGGCTATTGTGCCGGACCACACTTCGATACTATTCCTGCGGGTGATCTTCGCATCTTCAACACGCCATTCCCCGTAGTTTTCTCCATCATCCACGTTCGACAGAAATTAAGATGTAGTTTGATACGCGGGGCAGCGTCGCTCCGTCTTTCTATTGATTTGCGCGAAAATGTTGGCTTTACCATTTTTAGTTAATTTCGAGGGGCGCCAGCTTCCACCATAGAGATGGGGCGATTCGTTCGGCTTGCAAAACTCTTCGCATTATGTTTCATTATAAATACTGATGACAGTACACATTCCCTACAATCATTATTTCCACCACCACGCGCATCTTTACCATCGCGCGGGCTAATCTCGTTTTCTAAGCAAATCGACATCTAGTTTTTCTCCAATTCGCGCGGAACTTGAAAAAAGCTCCAGGGCGGAGTTTTACCATTTTTAAAAACAAATGCTCAAAGGTCAAAAATTAAAAATAGCTATCCAAAAGCAAGGGCGGTTAAGCGAGGGCTCGACCGAACTGCTCAAAAAGTGCGGGATCGGTTTTATGAACGGCTTCGGTAAGCTGAAGTC
>JACDAY010000116.1 GCA_013695195.1 Blastocatellia bacterium
GACAAATTTGAGATCGAGAAATGGGGTGCGAAGTTCGCGTACACCGTCGATGGCGGGCAGCTTGGCGATATTTCGAATGAGACCTGGTCGGCACGCACCGCAACGGTAACTTTCAGAGGCGTTTCCACGCATCCGGGAACCGCGAAGGGTATTCTGGTGAATTCGTCACTCGCCGCCGGCGATTTTCTCTCGCAGTTTCCGGATAGTGTGAAGAATCGCCCGGAGACGACCGAGGGCCGCGTCGGGTTTATCCATCCTTATGCGGGAACGCTCGATATCGAAACATCAACTGTTAAAATTCTGCTTCGCGATTTCGACATCACGGGACTCGAGGCGCAGGAAACACTCGTCAAAAGCCTCGTCGCAAATACGCAAAAAAAGTTTCCCAATGTAAAGATCGAATATGCCAGCGTCCTCGGCTATCTGAATATGAAAGAGGTACTGAAAGATTATCCGCAGCTTACCGATTACGCGATCGAGGCGGCAAAACGTGCGGGCGTTACTGCTCAGTTAAGGCCGATACGGGGCGGGACCGACGGTTCGAACCTGACTGCTAAAGGTCTGCCGACGCCGAACCTTTTCACCGGCGGGCATAACTTTCACGGCAAGCTCGAATTTAACTCGCGCAATGGCTTGGAAAAATCGACCGAGACACTGGTGAATCTTGTTCAGGTTTATGCCGAAAAGGCGAAGTAACGCTGACGCGTCCAGCCAATTGTCGTTCGGGTAAATCGGGCTTACACAGGCGGCAGGATGCCGCCGGGATAGCCGGCTGGAAGCCTGCGTTACAAAATATGGCGGAAACAATCAATTCTTCAAAAGCTCCTGAACCGGTCGGGCTTTATCCGCACGCACGCCGGGTCGGGAATCTGCTTTTTTTATCCGGTGTCGGGCCAAGAGAAAGAGGCGTGAAAACTATTCCCGGAGTCGATTTGGACGAAGCCGGAAATATAGTATCCTACGATATCGAATCGCAATGCCGGTCGGTTTTTCAGAATGTGCGGTATATTCTCGAAGATGCCGGATCGTCGTGGGACAATATCGTCGACGTGACGGTTTTTTTGACGAATATGAAGGACGATTTCGCGCTGTACAATCGGATTTATGCAGAATACTTTGCCGAAAATCAGCCATGCCGGACGACCGTTGAAGTAAACGCCCTTCCCACGCCGATCGCGATCGAACTAAAAGTGATAGCAATTGTAGACTAGGGACAAAAAGGAGAAAGATAATGATAGCTGCAGAAACAAAAGCCGTAGCGACGCGCGGTTTTGCGACACATGGGCCTGAAGCGAAATTTGAAGCGTTCGAATTTACGCGGCGGGAAGTAGGAGCGAACGACATTCTGATCGACATTGAATACTGCGGTATTTGTCATTCGGATATTCACATGGCGAAGAACGAATGGGCCGCCTTTATGCCGACGGTTTACCCGCTGGTTCCCGGTCACGAGATCGTCGGACGGGTTTCGCAGGTTGGCGATTCAGTGACGAAATTTAAGGTCGGGGATGCTGCCGGTATCGGCTGCTTCGTTGACAGCTGCGGCGAATGCCCGAGTTGTGCCGGCGGCAACGAGCATTATTGCTTCAAACAGGCCGCATACACGTACGGCGGCACTGAGATGGATCGGGTGACGCCGACCTACGGCGGTTATTCGAACAAGTACGTCATCGACGAGCATTACGCACACACGATTGCCGCCGCCGGCGACCTCTCCGGCGTTGCACCGCTGCTGTGCGCAGGCATCACCACGTATTCGCCCCTTCGCCGCTTCAACGTCGGGCCGGGACAAAAGGTGGGCATTGTCGGCCTCGGCGGTTTGGGCCACATGGGCGTCAAGATCGCGAGGGCGATGGGCGCCGAAGTAACCGTGTTCAGTACATCTCCTGCCAAAGAGGCCGATGCCCGGGCACTGGGTGCAGATAATTTTGTCGTAACAACTGATCCCGAAAATCTAACGCCGCTCGCGGGTACATTCAATCTGATTCTGGACACCGTTTCAGCCGATCATGATATCAATCCGCTTCTTGGATGCCTGAGTATCAACGGCGTGCTGGCAGTTGTCGGTTTGCCCCACTCGCCTGCCAATATACATCACGCTGCATTGATAATGGGTAACAAAACGCTTGCCGGCTCTCTGATCGGCGGCATTCCGGAAACTCAGGAGATGCTCGACTTCTGTGCGGAGCACAACATCACCGCGGACATTGAGGTCATCACGCCCGGTCAGATTGAAGAAGCGTATGACCGCACAGTAAAGTCGGACGTTCGTTACCGTTTTGTTATAGATATGCGTTAACGTTTAATCAAGGATGAAATACGTCGCCCTGCTCCGCGGAATTAACGTCGGCGGTAGAAACATGATAAAGATGGTGACGCTGCGGGCGGCGTTTGCGGCGCTTGGGTTTGAGAATGTCAAAACTTATATCAACAGCGGCAACATCGTTTTCGAGACCGCGAAAACAGCCGACGCGAAGCTTGCGAAAAAGATACACGACGCAATCGAACGCGATTTTGGTTTCGACATCTCGGTGATGATTCGATCTATGAGAGAGATCGCCGAGATCGTTAAAAATAATCCGTTCGAAGGGCAGTTTAATAACGACAAGGATCTGCACGCCTTATTTCTCAATGAACCGTTGACTGCGAAGCAAGCAGAAATGTTGATGGCACAGGGGACTGACGCCGAGCGTTTTTACATCGCCAACCGTCACATACTCTGCCTCTTGACCATCAGCGTCCTCGACAGCATCGTCGGAAAAGGGTTTATCGACAGAAAGCTAAAGGTCGCGACGACCGCAAGAAATTGGCGGACCGTCAAGAAGATAGCCGAGCTGTTTCAGGCATGAATGGCCGAAACTCAAGGCGTTGAACGCGATAGGTTCTAATCCGCAAAAAGGCATTGCCGAATTTCAAGCCCTTTACAAACTTTATCTTACCCAGGATTCCGACGCCCTCTATGCTCTGGCGGCGGCCCAGCTAAAGGCGGAGGGATACTCTCAATCAAAAATGCTCGATAACCGTAACCAGAAATGGATACCGGCAATCGAAAAAAACATTGCCGAAAACCGACCTTCATCGCTGTCGGCGCCGGCCACCTCGGCGGAAAGAATGGGGTGATCCGCCTCTTACGGGCGAGAGGATACAAGCTGACTCCGATTAAGCTGTGAAATCGCGAGACAGTTCGGCACATTGACGCTGTGTATTGTTCGTGTGTATCATTTCGATATGAGAAAGAAAGTGCATCAACGCTTGAATATTACGCTGCCCGAGGAAACGGTCGCTTTACTCGATACTGTCGCCGGTAAAGGCACCAGGAGCACGTTCATTGATGCCGCGATCAGAAAGCATGTACATGAAGTCAAGACGGCCCGGATGCGAGAAGCGTTAAAAGCTGGTGCCATCGCGAATGCGGAGAGAGACCTTGCGATGG
>JACDAY010000125.1 GCA_013695195.1 Blastocatellia bacterium
CCTTTATTTTCAGCCTCGCCGCGGACCGAAAGCTCGAATTTTACCTTGTTGAAACCGTACGTATCGAAAACCTTGATCGCAAAATCCAAACAGTCCGCGACTTCCACGCTTACCTGATCGGGTCGGACGAATAAATGGGCGTCGTCAACCGTAAAACCGCGAGCACGCATCAGACCGTGCAGCGTCCCTGAAAGCTCGGCTCGATAAACCGTTCCCATTTCCGAATAACGCTGGGGCAGATCGCGATAGCTTCTCGGCGAAGATTTATAAATGCCGATGTGAAACGGACAGTTCATCGGCTTCAGACGATATTCTTCTTCCTCAATACTTGTTGGAGCGTACATGCCGTCAGCATAGTTCTCTTCGTGGCCGCTTACACGCCAAAGATCCCGTTTGGCGATATGCGGGGTGAATACAAAACTGTACCCGCGCTGCTCAAGCTCCTCGCGCAAAAGCCGTTCCATTTCCATGCGGATTATTCCGCCTTTCGGGTGCCAAAGAATCAGGCCCTGTCCGTAATCGTCCGAAATCGAAAACAGATCGAGTTCTTTGCCCAAGCGCCGATGATCACGTTTTTCTGCTTCTTCACGCTGTTTCACCCAGGCGTCAAGTTCTTCTTGTGTCGCAAAAGCCGTTCCGTAGATCCGCTGCATTTGCTGATTTTCAGCGTCGCCTTTCCAATAAGCCCCGGCGATCGCCAGCAGCTTAAAAGCTTTAAGCTTTCCCGTGTGCGGAACGTGCGGCCCCATGCAGAAATCGATAAACGGGGAACTGTCGATATAATAAATACTGGCCGAATCCGTGACCTTTTCTTCGATCAGTTCACGCTTTAACGGCTCGTCGCGTTCGGTAAAGATGTCGAGTATCTTTGCCTTTTCAATATCTTCACGTCGATAGATAAGATTCGCCTTCGCCATCGACTTCATTTTCTTTTCGATGACGGGCAGATCGGCTTCGGTCAAAGTTCGCGGTGCAATTACATCGTAAAAATAACCGTAACGCGGATCTTCCATCAGCGCGGGACCGATTCCGAGCTTCGTTCCGGGAAAGAGGTCGAGCACAGCCGCCGCCAAAAGATGAGCGGTCGAATGGCGAATGACCTCGAGGCCGTCGCGGGTATCGACAAGGATCGGCTCGAGAGTTACGTCAGCGTCAGTGAAGAATTTCAATTCGGCTAAGCCAAGATCGGAACCTAAATTCTGAAGGCTTTCTTGGGTTAAATAGAAATTAAGATCTACTTCCTTGCCGTTGACCTTCGCCGCCAGCGACTGCTTCAGAACATCGCGATCAAACGCTTTAATCGCATCCGCAACCGTCGCGGGCGCAGGTATGACGCGCTGATTTTCACCGTATTTTACGTTTAATTCACTCATATATTTGTTAATCGTCTGAGTAAAAGAGAGGATGAATACTGCTTCGACGGGTTTTTATACCCCAAAAGTCTACTCAAATAAATCAACGACTAACAATTTCACCACTACTAAACTAGATTTGATTCGATAAGAGCGACTTTGCCAATGTCAGACAAGCTAATGTTTGTCGGACTCCCACGCCATTAGTAGCGTGTCGTAGTAGTTATAAAAGCTGCAAAGTTCTTCGTAAGCATCGTATCGAAAGTGTAATGGTAGTCTCTAGCAGACTCGAACTGCTGACCCCTACCTTGTCAAGGTAATGCTCTACCAACTGAGCTAAGAGACTAAGTATCCGCAAATTCTTGAAGAAAAGCGAACTTAAAGGATGACAAATAGGTAAAAAACTGTCAAGTAAAGCGGCTTAGAGACTTGCGAAACGGCGGTAGGTTTTTCTAAAACACGAATAATTAGTGCAGTGAAACAATACATAATTATCCAAACATTTTTTTGGATATAAAAGTTAATCACGTTTATTGCAGAAATTTCATAATGGCATCATAATTGCATTTGCAAAAGTCATAGTTCACGAACCTTTCAAAGAATTTCACGAATATGTTTTCGGGATGCGCTTTGAAAAATTTCTAATCTAAAACGGAGGAAAGAAATGATTTCTTTATTGATTTGGTTGATTCTTGGTTTTTTAGCGGGTTATTTGGCTAAGATTATAATGCCGGGTCCTGATGGCGGAGGTGTAATCTTGACAACAATCCTGGGAATTGTAGGTGCGGTCGTCGGCGGATATGTGGGAACATTATTCGGCTCGCCAATGGCAAGTTCGTTCGATAATATCGGCGGCTCTCTGTTAAGCTTTATCTTTTCGATTATCGGAGCGATCGTCGTATTAGCGATATATCGTTTGGCTACGGGCAGAAGCGTAAGCACGTAGTTCTGTATAATTGTTTTTAGCTGGCTAACAACGAAAGTTGTTAGCTTTTTTTTAATGCGTTCCTAGGAACTTTCAACCATAATTTTATACGATTTATTTAGGAAAGCTAATCTGAGCAGGAAATTCAGCAATTGCTGACGGGGCGAAACTGCAGACGGTCGAAAGAGAACTGATAATGCTGCGCCGCGAAATTAACATGCTTGCCGAGAAGCTGACTTGATGCAACATTATCTCTAAACATTAGCATTCATTTGCTCGTTTCGTCGGTGTTGCCGGACGGCAGTATCTGTGTTGAGACTTGCCCTTCGGATTTCGGAGCACGAAAAATGGGCCCCGCTGCCATCGCGAGTTTCGTTCCGTCCTCCAGGCAAAAGTTGAGGCTGATATCCGGATAGTTCCTACCGCATTTCGGGCAGTTCTTCACTTGCGCCGGAGGTCCGGCATCAAACGGAGACACGATCTCGCGGCCAAGGAAACGCCTCATTTCTTCCAAGAGTTGTTCAAAGGCCGGCTCGTTTTTTAAAGGAATATGATTCCTGCCCTCGAGCGGAACGAATCGTGAGCCGGGGATGAGCGAAGCGAACCGGCGGCCTTCCTCAAATGGAACGACTTCGTCACCGCGGCAATGCAGTACAAGTGTCGGGACATTCAGTTTTGGCAGAAGATCAACCACGTCGATCTCTCCGAGCACTTCGAAAATCCTGGAGGCCATCTCGGGCGAGGCGGAAACGCGCTGCATTTCATTAAACCCATGTGTTACCTCTGGATCCCCATCCGGAAAAAAAAGTGTCGTCCATAGCTGCCTAAATGCAGGATTCTCCTGGCCCCAACCTAAACGGATGAGGGCTGCCTCGGCATGGCGCAACTCGAGAGTCTCGGATGAACCTCCGCGTTTGTTCCAACCTCGAGCATATGATCCGAACAGAACAAGATGAGACACCTTCTCCGGATGCCGGACCGCATAAGCAATCGCGACCGGACCGCCTTGCGAGATACCCAGAACCGGAAAACGATCAAGGCCAAGTGCGTCCACTACCGATTCGAGATCGTCCACGAACGCATTGAACGAGATGTTATCGACATTCCAGTCCGAAAGGCCGTTGCCCCTTTCGTCATACCGAACGACGTGTTGATTCCGCGCCAGCTCTTCGAACAGGTACCGCCATATCGGACTCTTCCAATCGTATTCAAGATGATTAAGCCAGTTCGCGGCCTTGACGAGTGGCGGGCCTGAACCAACGGTTGCGTACGCGATCTTGACGTTATCGTCCGTTGTGCAAAAGTAGATTTCCTGTTCCATATTTAGGCGGCGTGCGAAATGAAGCGGTGCATTCCGATCGCTACAAGCTTCGCTGTGCGGTTATCGATATCGAAATTCGGATTTACCTCGCTAAATTCAATAATCTTTGTATTGGCCAGGCTTGCAGCATATTTTACCAGCGTAATAAATTCGCCCGCGCGAAGACCCAGAGGAGAAGGCGCCGATGTTCCGGGGGCATCCGACGAGCGCACGGCGTCCATATCGAACCCGAAAAATGTATTCAGCGAGGCGCTTTGCCCGATAAATCTTTGCCGGATCTGTTCCCTTAACTCAATATCTGCTTCATCCCGCGAGCGAAGCAGCTCAAGGCTGATCCGGTTCACGCCAAGATTAGATATATAATCGTAATAAATTGGCGATGCAAAATGAGTCTGATAGGCGACTTCGTAAAAATATTGCGGCAGCATATGTTTCTCTTCAAGCAACTGACGATATGGTGTACCGCTGTTTCGCTTTTCCGCAATTCGTACGTCGAGGTGCGAATCGACATTTATCCCGATCCAGCGTTCGGAGCCAAAAACTTCCGACATGGCTCGTCCGTCCGGATATGAAACGTCGTTGCCGCCGCCTAATACGATCAGGCGCTTTCCGTCCTGAATTATTTGTTTGACAACATCGTAATGCGTGTCGTGAGTTTCTTCCAGACTTTCGCTTATATTTACGTCGCCCAGATCTAACAGCCTTTTTTTTATATTAAATGGTGTTAATTTGTAAAATTGGTCTCGAATCGCGTTGGGTGCAGCCGCCGCACCCGCCCGCCCGCCGTTCCTTCGCACGCCTTCATCCTGCGGACATCCGAGAATAATTATATCGGCCGCGTCGTAATCCTTTTCTTTGCTGGAAACGATCTGACCCAAACGGGGATCGTTGCGATCGTTACGGGTAAAAAAAAGGCCGGGATCAGGTCGTGATGTTTGACTAAAAATTACGCTCATTCTAGATCTAAGAAATAATGTTAGAACAACCCGAATGTCTTCAAATAATAACCGATTGAAGCGAATCGTGAAACATTATGTGAACGATTTGTTAAGGAAGTGATAGGTATTTAGTTCGTATCAAAGTAATCGGCTAGACTTATGGCATCATAATTGCAACTAACTTCATAGCACTCTCTCCATAAAATATTTGATTACAGATTTGGGGGAAAAATTGGACATGAAAAAAATTATTATAAGTTTAGTCATGATGATCTTGTTCGGCGGGATGTTTATGTTTGCCGCACCGGAAGCGGTTGAAGCACAAAGTTATTACACAAAGCGGGTGGTGCGTAACGGTCGCGTTCGCTATGTTCGTGTACGAAAGCCGAGTTATTACCGACGCCATCGCAACCGAATTAACATGGCAGCCGGAACTGCCGGCGGTGCGATTTTAGGCGGGCTAATCGGCGGCAGAAAAGGAGCGCTGATAGGCGCAGGTGCGGGATTAGGCGGTTCTGCTCTCTATACATACAAATTCAATCCGAAGACAAGGAAATATTACAAGGTTCGCCGTTATCGTAGATAATAGTCCGCAAGCGAAATATTTCCGAAAAGTACTTAATAAAATAAAGCGTGAGAGATTACCTTTCACGGCTTTATTTTGGCCAATTTCCTGACTTTGCTTTGAGGTTGCGGATTATATAGTTCATTGCCCTCTTCTTTGCGGATGCGGCCATCAGCCGTGTCATACCAATGCTGATAGCCGTTTTTTTCAATCTCCACAACAGTTTCGACGGCGAGCCTAACCGCTTCGCCGTCGAGTAAATCAAACTCTAAGTTTTACTATTTTTGCGTTCTATTTATCATCGGAATCTTAACACTATTCTTTTCTGCAAAATCGATCGCCTCTTCATATCCAGCATCTGCGTGGCGGATAATTCCCATTCCAGGGTCGGTCGTAAGCACTCTTTCAATTCGCCTTGCGGCCTCCGGTGAGCCGTCGGCGACGATCACCTGGCCGGCGTGCAGTGAATATCCGATTCCGACGCCGCCGCCGTGGTGGACGCTCACCCAAGTGGCACCGCTGACCGCGTTGATCATCGCATTGAGATAAACCCAATCGGCAATAGCGTCTGCGCCGTCCTTCATTGATTCGGTTTCCCGATTTGGCGAAGCGACCGAGCCGCAATCGAGATGGTCGCGTCCGATAACGATAGGAGCTTTTAATTCTCCTCTCCCCACCATCTCGTTCAACATTAAACCGGCTTTTGCCCGCTCGCCGTATCCGAGCCAGCAAATACGGGCTGGAAGACCCTGAAATTCAACCTGCTCCTGGGCCATCGTCAGCCATTTTGTCAAATGATCGTTCTCAGGAAAAAGATTCATTACTGCCCGGTCGGTTTTGTAAATATCCTCTCGTTCGCCGGATAGAGCGACCCAGCGGAACGGGCCTTTGCCTTCGCAGAAAAGCGGCCTGATATATGCGGGAACAAAGCCCGGATAATCAAACGCATTTTCGACGCCATTATCCTTTGCGCGCTGCCGAAGGTTGTTTCCGTAATCGAATACAACCGCACCTCTTTTCTTAAATTCGAGCATTGCTTCGACATGCCTTGACATCGAATCCATTGCGCGTTTTTTGTAACCAGCCTGATTCGCCTTGCGAAATTCATTTGCCTGTTTAACGGATAGACCTGCGGGAATGTAACCGTAAAGAACATCGTGGGCCGAAGTCTGATCCGTAACAACGTCGGGAATAACATTGCGAACAAGCAATTCCCAAAGAACCTCCGCGGCATTTCCTTGCAGCGCAATCGATTTAGGCTGTCTGTTATCAACAGCATGACCTATCAAACTTAAAGCTTCGTCTAAATTATTCGCTGCAATATCGATCTGCTTTAATGCCATTCTTCGCTCGATACGCCACGGATCAACTTCAACCAACAACCCGACACCGCCATTAAATGTTATAGCCTGCGCCTGAGCTCCGCCCATTTCGCCGAGTCCAGCTGTCAACACAAATTTACCCGCCAGATTTCCCCAGCCATTTTGCCGGGCAAGCGAACCGAATGTCTCGTATGTTCCCTGCAAAATACCCTGCGTACCGATATAAATCCAGCTTCCGGCTGTCATCTGGCCGTACATCATCAGGCCTTCGCGTTCGTATTTATCGAATTGCTCCTGCGTCGCCCAATGCGGGACGATATTTGTATTGGCGATTAAAACACGCGGTGCGTCCGTGTGGCTTTTAAAAACACCCACAGGCTTCCCGGACTGAACTAACAGAGTTTCGTCTTCGTCAAGATTTTTAAGCGACTCGAGAATCGCGTCGAAACATTCCCAATTTCTCGCCGCTTTCCCCCGGCCGCCGTAAACGATCAGATTATCGGAATCGAACGCCACTTCGGGATCGAGGTTATTTTGGATCATCCGATATGCGGCTTCGATCAACCAGTTTTTGCAGGTAAGCGTGTTGCCGGTCGGTGCTTTTACGATTCGTTTCATATGCTTGCAAATATAATAGCCGTAAAGGCCGTTTGAACGAAAACGTGGTAAAATTTCCGTAAAAACCGAGTATGAGATTGGATATGAAAACAACAAGAAATACAATTGGAACATTCGCGATGATCGCGCTTGCGACAATCTGCGGGTTAGCTCAAACGCCTCAAACAACAATTAGCACAGACTATGACGCCGCTCTCGCAAGAAAACTTGGTGCGGACGATATGGGAATGCGGCAGTACGTGATGTGCTTTTTAAAAACGGGTCCGCTCAGGGTTAACGACCCCGCAAAACGCACGGAGTTGATGAAAGGCCATTTCAGCATGATCAATCGCCTGGCCGGTGAAGGAAAGCTGATCCTCGCCGGGCCTTTCATGGAGGGCGGCGAGTTTCGGGGAATATATCTTTTTGATGTCAAAACTGTTGACGAGGCAAAGAAACTTACCGAAACCGATCCCTCTATTAAAGAGGGTTATTTCAGAGTTGAGTTCATAAAGTGGTATGGTTCCGCGGCGTTAATCGAAGTGAACAACACTCATAAAAAGATCGAAAAACCCAAACTTCCAAATGCACCACGCTGATGTCGTAATCCACAACGCCGGACAACTGGTTACATGCGCTTCCAGGGGTAAACCGAAGCTCGGTGCGGAACTGCAGGACGTAGGCATTATCGAAAACGGCTCGGTTGCGCTCACCGGTGGAACGATTGCCGGTGTAGGCAGATCGCAGGATATCGCCCGTGAATTTAAAGCGGAAATCAATATTGACGCACAGCGTAAAGTTGTTACGCCCGGCTTTGTCGATTGTCATACGCACATTATTTATGCGGGCGACAGGCTGAATGAATTTGAGCTAAAGATAAAAGGCACAGATTATCTCGAAATATTAAATAACGGCGGCGGCATTATCTCGACGGTCCGACACACGCGGGAAGCTAGTCTTGAAGAACTGGTTGAGCAAAGCCGCGAGCGTTTGGACAAAATGCTCGCCTTTGGCACGACGACGGCTGAGGTCAAAACCGGTTACGGATTGGACACCGATACCGAGATGACGATGCTGAAGGTGATAGAGGAACTCGATCGCAGCCACGCGATTGATTTAGTCCCGACCTTTCTCGGAGCCCATGCAATTCCACCCGAATTCAAAGAAAATGCGGACGATTACGTCAATTTGATCTGCGGTGAAATGCTTCCGAAAGCATGGGAATGGTATTTGACAACCTATTTTTTTACAAATAACACCCCTTTTTTTGCAGATGTTTTTTGCGAAAAAAATGCGTTCGACTTTCAACAATCGAAAAGAATTCTTAATGCGGCAAAGGCTTTGGGATTCGGCATTAAGGCTCATGTGGATGAATTTACAAATCTTGGCGGCAGCCGTCTGGCAATCGGATTAGACGCAGTTTCAATCGATCATCTCGACATGATTTCCGACGAAGAAATTCAGCTTTTGGCAAATTCGGAAACTGTAGGAATCGTCACGCCGACAGTTAATTTCAACTTCGGAAGCAGTGAATTTGCAGATGCCCGAAGGATGATCAACAGCGGCTGTGCGATCGCTCTTTCCACAGATTTTAATCCCGGTTCGGCACCTTGCCCGTCTCAGCCGATGGCAATGGCAATTGCCTGCCGTTATCAAAAACTTCTGCCGTCCGAGGCATTAAATGCCGCAACAGTTAATGCAGCGTTTGCAGTTGGGTTAGGTGCGATGACGGGCTCGATTGAAGCTGGCAAGCATGCGGATATTTTGATTTTAGACTGTGATGATTATCGTGAGATTGCTTATGAATTCGGCGGGAATCTGGTCAGAACAGTTATAAAGAAAGGTGAAATAGTATCAAAGCAGAAGTTTCCGAGTCCGGAATTTAACTTTTAACTCAGAAGTGGAACTTGGAACTGAACTAATTTTAGATATGAACGAGATCGTCATTGACGGAGAAAATTTAACACGTGATGAAGTCATTGCGGTTGCTTATGGCAAACCGGACAAGCCGAAGATCGTCTTGTCCGAGGGTGCCAAATCAAATGTAAGGCGTTCAGCGCTTGCCGTTCAAACCTTACTCGAAAGAGGTGAAATTGCTTATGGAATTACTACAGGTTTTGGCGCCTTCAAAGACAAGATTATCAGCCCTGATGAAGTCAAAACACTCCAGCGAAACATTGTCCTGAGCCACGCGGTCGGCGTCGGAAAGCCTTTTGATATTCCGACGGTGCGGGCAATAATGCTGATTCGCGCGAATACGCTCGCACGCGGGTATTCCGGCATCAGGCTCGAAACGCTCGAGCTTATTCTTGAGTTTCTGAACAGGGGCGTTCATCCCGAGATTCCCGAAAAGGGAAGTCTCGGTGCAAGCGGAGACCTCGCTCCTTTGGCCCATTTCGCGTGCGTCCTGATCGGCGAAGGCAAAGCGGAATTTGAAGGCGAGATTCTGAAAGGAGAGGATGCGCTCGAAAAGGCCCGCCTTTCGCATGTAACACTTGCCGCTAAAGAAGGCCTGGCGTTGACGAACGGCACAACGGTGATGACTGCCCTGGGTTTGCTTGAAACAGCAAAAGCCATTCGCCTTGCCGAGCTTGCCGACATTTCCGGCAGCCTGAGTCTTGAAGCTTTACACGGCACTACGCTGGCATTTGACGAGCGTATTCACGCACTCCGCCCGCATCCGCGCCAGATAGAATGCGCGAAAAACCTTCGGCATATTCTGGCGGACAGCGATTTTGTCCGCGGCTTCGATCCGGCGAATGTTCAGGATGCTTACACATTGCGATGCATGCCGCAGGTTCACGGGGCATGCCGCGATGCCGTCGCTTATGCGGAATGGCTTTTGAAGCTGGAATTGAATTCCGTAACGGATAATCCTCTGATCTTTATTTCCCAGTCTGAACCATCGGAGGCAGCGGATGGCTTAACGCCTTTGGTCGACAATGCTGTAAATAAAAAAGACTTTCCCTCCTTACTCAATCAAAGGGGTATTATTCATCCACCCGCTACCGCTGGCGGTTCTGACATTGAAATTGAAGTAATCTCCGGCGGTAACTTTCACGGCGAGCCGTTGGCGCTTGCTTTCGATTATTTGGCGATTGCGCTGACCGAACTGGGAAATATCTCAGAGCGCCGTATTATGCGGCTTACTGATGAAGCTTCGAATGCTCATGTGCTGCCCGCGTTTCTGACCGAAAACGGCGGATTGAACTCGGGATTTATGATCGTCCAATACACCGCCGCATCACTTTGCACGGAAAATAAAATTCTTTCTCATCCCGCAAGCGTCGATACTATTCCAAGCTCAGCCAATGTCGAAGACCACGTTTCGATGGGAGCAACGGCCGCGCTCAAATTGAGACAGGTTGCCGAGAATCTTGAAATTATCCTTTCGCTGGAACTGTTTTGTGCTGCTCAAGGCATAGATTTTAGAAGGAAAGAAATCGGTATGGATAAAAAACTCGGGAAAGGAACGCGTGCAATCTATGATTTGATCCGGGCGAAAATCCCCTTTATTGAGAAGGACGAATATATGAATGATCATATAGTTTCGGCGAAAGAAATTGTTAGAAATTTCGACTATTCGATTTGGAAGGAAACACAGGAAAATGTTTAGTCGAAAAATTTTCCTGTTTATTAGCTTTTTTTTCCTTTTGATATCATCGATGGCTCAGCCCGTCGGCGATCTCAAAAACAATCGCGACGGATGCGACGCATTTCACTTTTTTAGGCGTACAGAGAGCGAGTCTTTCAGCGGATTAAGGCCATTAGAATCCGGCGGCTACAGATATTGGATTCCGAAATAGCGGGGGCAAGCCGTCCTTCCTGACTGTAATAAATCATCTATATTCTTCAGCGTTCAAATCGACAAATCACAGGTCCGGAAGGGCGGCTTGCCCCCGCTTTTTAGATAAAAAATACTACATTTTCATATTAACAGGCGCCGGATAGCCCTTTCCTTTAAGTTCAGCCAACACAAACACAACCTCTTTCTTTCCTTTTATATTTTTCGTAACGCTGCCGTCGCCGGAATTTGAAGGCATCTTTGAATTGTTAGAAACGTTAGAATTAATATTCTGATTCATCTCGACTGCCTTGCCCTGCGAATCTACAGCCATCTGAGTCAGGCCTGCCAGGATCTTTTCACGATCTTTCAAATTATCCAGGGATACACCGTACACTTCCAAAACCCGTCTCAAGTTTTCTTCGGTATTTGTGCCGTGTTCGTAAACATCGCGGAAAATTTTCAACTTTCCATCTTCGATCACGATGGTTTCGTAGCGGAGCTCGACAGGTATCGCCTGTTCCAACTTAACTTCCTTCGTCTCGGTTTTGGTCTTTTCATAATTCTTTATGTCCTGCATGGTCAGCGGTTCCCCGGAAAGATTCGAGATTTCCATGGCGAAATCCTGAATTTGCGGGCTGGTTAACCCGACACATCCGTGCGACGCAAACGTTCCTAACCGGGCAGGAGATTTTCCGCCATGAATAAGGGACGGCAGACCGATTGGGATTTTGATCGGCCCCAGCGGATTCAGTTTGTCTCCTGCTTCGACTTTTTTGCCCGGCTGTACTTTACCTTTTACCCAAGGTTCGTCAGGAGGCGTCCAGGTCGGATTGAATATAATAGTACTTGCTTTGCGAAGGCCCGTGGGAAGTGGAAACTCAGGGTATCCGATACCGATCTTATACGTTTTCGCAAGCTTACCTTCTTTGAAAATATCCATCCGATAGGCCGGAGCGTTTACGACTATCCGCGTATCAGTCGGAACAGAATTCGGTTGTGCCGCCAAGGTGCCGCCATCATTCTCACCACCCCATCGCTGCTGAACCAGGGCGATAAAGCGGGCAGCTTTCTCCTGTCCCAGCACTTCCTGAATTTGTTTTTCAGCTCTTTCCATCGCCGCTCGAGTCGATCGCGAATCCTCATCCGATTCATCCAAATTCGAGACGGCGTTTTGCGATGCCTCACGAAGTCTCTGAATCTGTTCATCGGTAATTTGCAAAGCTTTCTTCGCTTCGTTTACAAACGTATCGTCCGAAAGCATTGCGCCCAAAAGCGGCATTGTAACCGGCCTGCCAACGGCCTGTTCCTCAGGAATAGAGATGTTGTTCGAGTTGGCTGTATTAGCCATTGTGGAATTGGTGTTTGAAACCGTACTCGATTGGTTTAAACTGGTATTTTCCGGCGGAACACAACCTGCCAAAAGTACGGAAAATGAAAATAAAATCGGTAAGGCGCGCGCTTTGCGTGAGGATAAGAATGAAAAATACATACGGCGAATCTCCCTGGTATTGTTTTGATTTAATACGTAATCATATATTCCAAGCAAGAATCGTTCCTTAAAATTAATTGAGTGGGTTTCGATTTTTCAGCAGAGGGTATGGATTAATATATACTCCTTCCCAATTGCGTTTCGGATCGGTAACAATTGCAATGGAAAAATGAAGATGATAATTCCCGGAACCCGCATTGCCGGTATCGCCGACATAGCCAATGGTTTTTCCCTGTTTTACAATATCGCCGACTTTTATGTCTTCGCCCCGTCTTTGAAGGTGGGCGTAATAAAGAACAAATTTCCTGTCGAAGCTGAGCTGATAAATTGTTACCCCGCCGAGATTACTATCAAAAAACTTAATTATCTCACCGTCTGCCGCGGCCATTACCGGTGTCCCGACAGGCGCGGGAATATCTATCGCATCGTGAATTCTTCCGTCCGAGCGGGCATCGGAGAATGAGTCATGTAGCTTTTCCACCGGCACACCGGCGACCGGAATGATAATTCCACCGCTCGCATCGGGCCTTGGAAAACCCTGATCTTGATTGGTATTCGATGGCTCAGTATCCGGGTCGTAAAGTATCGACGGAACCGGAAGAGGCGTCGGCACTTCTTTAATTTCCGTAGGATCCGAGACAATTTCGGCACTCAATTTAGGGGCATAAACATATTTAGCCAAAATTCTTTCGCCGATAAAATATACGGCGACAATATGAAGTAATATCAGATAGATGGCGACAAATATTCTCTTAAATAAATTAAACGCCTCACTCATGTTTTAGCATTGTAAAACGTTAATCATACAGCGACAAGGGCTTTTTGCGATATAATCCTAAAAGACACCGGTTCGCTGCATTTGTGATTCTTTATGATAAAAGACAGAGACAAAGAAACAAACCGAAGTATCTTTTTCGAAAATCTGCCATTCGGTTTTGTCACTCCGAAAGACCACATTGAATTGCTGTTGCTTAGTGAATACGGAGCACTTTTTGTCGCAAAAGGCGGAGTTGTCGTGCCTAAGTCAGTCGTTTTCAAAAACTCCGGTGAAGTATCGCGTTTTCAAGCTGGACTGCAAAAATCGACTGAGGATATCGGCGGGTTTGAAATGGATCTTCAGTCGCCTGCAATGACGGCGCTTATTGAAGCTATTGATGAAGCGGGGCGACGGGATCTGTCAATTACGCCGCGTTATAGCGATTCGGCAGGCCGCACATACGATGAAACGGTAGGGCTTTGGGCCAGTCGCGTGCAGCCGGCTTTACGGCATTGGGTAGATAACGGAGAAATAGATCAGGCAGACGCGGATCGCATTGAAGCTCTAACGCCGTATTTACAGGTACCCGAAGTATTGAAACTGGAAACAAAGGGGATATTTTTCGCAAAAGACCTCTCGAAATCAATAATATATTCCGTCGCGCCGCCCGGAACCTCGCAACATCTTGCTCTGCTGGCTTTCGATGTCCTGGAACATGAAGATCCTGAGGTACGGGAAATTCTGTCAAACGCAGGCTGGTTTCAAACCGTTACTTCGGATCTGCCGCATTTTACGTATTTAGGTGTAAGGAAAAATGAATTAGAAGAGTTGGGATTGAAGAAAGTGAATAACAGCGATAGAAGTTTTTGGATTCCCGATATTTGATCGCCTACACACTGTGGGAACGCAGGCTGCCTTGAGTGCGAAGCAACAAAATCACATAGCAGGATGCCAACCTGCGTCCGGCTTCAACTAATCCGAAATCTCAAATCCAAAATCAATATGGTACACCCGGCAAGATTCGAACTTGCGACCCTCTGATTCGAAGTCAAACGACCTACCGATAATTTAAAACCGTAAAACATCGCCCGCCACTGTTCGCACTCCGATATTTGCAGACTATTAACCCTTGCAAACCCTTTCAGAATATTCTCCCGATGCTTTTCGCTTTGGGCGATTACGGCGGCCCGACTCCGACGCATCGTTTGCAGACAGGCAGTCCGGCGATTGACAAAGGCAATTTCTTCGGCTTAACCACCGACCAGCGCGGATTCACTCGCCCGGTTGATAATCAAGTATTACCAATGCGACGGGCGGCGACGGCTCGGACATCGGCGCGTTTGAAGTGGAAGCTGCACCGTTACCTTTAACCGTCACGCGCACTGACGACCGCAATGCAACTTGTGACTCTGGAGTTGATTGC
>JACDAY010000127.1 GCA_013695195.1 Blastocatellia bacterium
TTTCTCTGCGTCCACGAATAAGCATCTTCTCTCGAAACACCTTTCTGCGTTAATACGAGCAAAAGCTGCCCGCTGAATACAAGGCCGCGCGTCATGTTCAGATTTTTCAGCATGTTTTCGGGGTGTATGATCAGCGTGTCCAGGAGAGAAGTCGCTTTCGCCAGAATATAATCGAGCGCTGCGGATGAGTCCGGCAAAACAATCCGTTCAGCCGATGAATGCGATATGTCCCGTTCATGCCAAAGCGCGACATTCTCGAGCCCGACAATCGCGTTTGCACGAACAGTCCGGGCCATCCCGCATATTCTTTCTGAAAGAATCGGATTTCGCTTATGCGGCATCGCGGACGAACCTTTTTGTCCGGTTTTGAAGAATTCCTGTGCTTCGCTTACTTCGGTGCGCTGCCAATGGCGAACCTGCAACGCTATTTTTTCGAGCGTCGAAGCAATAATCGCAAGCGTGCAGAGATATTCTGCATAACGATCGCGCTGAATTACCTGTGTCGAAACATCAGCGGCCTTGATTCCCAATTTTGTGCAAACCCGTTCCTCAACCTCAGGCGAAAGATGAGCAAATGCTCCGACAGCGCCGCTGATTTTCCCAACCGCAACACGTTCTTTGGCCGTTTCAAGCCGCTGCCTGTTCCGCTTCATTTCGGAATACCAAAGCGCCCAGACAAGCCCAAACGAAGTCGGCTCGGCGTGAATCCCGTGGGTGCGCCCGATCTGCGGCGTCTCTTTGAATTCAAAGGCGCGGCGTTTTAATACTTCCAAAAGCTCATCCGTCTTTTTTAGTAAAACTTGGCACGACTCCTTTAAAAGCAGAGCGTTCGCCGTGTCCACGATATCGCTTGAGGTCAACCCGAAGTGCACGAACCGCGCAGCTTCGCCAATGTTTTCGGCAAGATTTGTCGTAAACGCAATAACGTCGTGATCCGTTGTTTTTTCGATCTCGTTAATGCGCTCGACGGTAAATGCAGCTTTCGATTTGATTTGTTCCAGAGCATCCTGCGGAATCACGCCATCCTCCGCGTGAACCTCACAAACGGCTATCTCGACATCCAGCCATTTCTGAAATTTATTCTGCTGCGACCAGATTTCGCCCATTTCAGGCAATGTATAGCGTTCGATCATAAATCCAACTGGTCAGAACCACCTGCGTTAGCGGGTGGTCTAACATTATAGTTACGCAGGACCTTAAGAAATTTGCTCAATCAAAATTCGGCAAATCACTTCAGCGGGTCAGAACCACCCGCTACCGCAGGTGGTTCTGACTCACCCAAAATATCCTGAATATAAACCTGCTGCACGACAACCATTACGACTACAAGGAGCGGTGTAGCCAGGACCAATCCCAGGCCGCCGATCAGAACGCCCAATGCAAGCTGGAAAACTATCGTCAGGGCAGGCGGCAGCTCAACGGTTTCGCGGTCGATCAAAGGTGTCAGGAGATTCGACTCCACAATCTGCACGCCGACGTAGAGCGCAAGGACATAAAGCGCGGTTATCGGGCTATCGATAAACGCGAGCAGTATCGCCGGAAGCGCCGATAATATCGGCCCGAAGTTCGGTATAAACGATAATAAACCGGCGATCAATCCCAGCGTCAGTGCAAGCGGAACACCGATTATCGACAGGCCGATCCACGTCAGAACACCGATAAAGAGCATCGAGCCGGCTTTTCCGATCAGCCACCAGCCCAAAGTGTCGCCCATCTCAGCAATTATTTCCCGCGCCCGAGAACGCTTGTCCAGCGGAAACAGTTTTGTAAATCCGTTTGCATAAAACTCCGGTTCGGCGGCCAGATAGATCGCAAGCAGAATCACAATGAGAAAATTGCCGATGGCACCGACCGTGGATGAAAAAACTCCGCCGACGCGCGTGAGCATGGTTGAAGTATTGATATTTTGCAGAATATCATTGGTGCCCGGCATCTGTTCCAGGATTGCTCTTCCCCAGCCGAATTGCGAAATATAGTTTGACGCCTGCTGCGCGGATTTTGGCAGTTCGTCCTGAAGGTGGCGTACCTGCTCCGCCACGCTTGGAGCAAGCAAGGCGGTCGACCCCGCAAGAATCGCTATTAACAAAAATGAAACGAGCAGAACGGCCCAGCCTTCGCCGATCTTTGCGTAACGTGCGATTGGATCCGCGAGGCCGCGCAAAAATATTGCGAGCAAAGCCGCTGCAAACATCAACAGGATCACGTCGAACGTGAAATAGACGATGAACAAAAGAAACAGCGTCAGACAAACTACGCCTACGGTTAAAAGAAGGCGGTGAGTGAATATTTTTTCGGGTCCGGTAGCTGGCGTCATGTTAAATTATGCGTTTGTCGATCAGCAATTCCGCGTTTAGTATCGCCGAACCGGCCGCGCCGCGCACTGTGTTATGACTCAATGCGACAAAGCGGTAATCGAATATGTTGTCCGGGAAAACGCGCCCGACCGTGATCGTCATGCCATTGCCGTTATCCCGGTCGAGCCTCGGCTGCGGGCGGCTCGGCTCCTCGCAAACATCGATGAATTTATCGGGTGATGAATAAAGATTTAGATTGGGAAAAGTACGCATTGCATCGACCACATCTTCGAGCGTCGATGTCTGCTTCAAATTTACGCGAACAGATGCGGTATGCCCATCAATCACATTTACTCTAAAACACTGCGCCGAGACCGGAAAATCCGCTTTTTGAATTCCGCCGTTCACAAACTCACCAAGAATTTTTTGTGTCTCAGTTTCTACTTTAGGCTCTTCACCCGCAATGTACGGCAAAACGTTGTCGGCAATATCCATTGACGAAACGCCCGGATAGCCCGCGCCCGATATCGCCTGCATTGTCGTAACGATAGCCGATTCCACACCGAATTTACGTTGAATTGCCGCAAGCGGCGGAGCAAAGCTCGCAACCGCGCAATTGGGATTTGTAACGATAAATCCTTTGCCAAAACCGCGCTTCCGCCTCTGTGTCTCGATCAGCCCAAGATGTTCGTGATTGATTTCCGGTATGAGCAGCGGAACGTCTTCGTCCATTCTATAGCACGACGAATTGCTGATCACCGGATAACCGGCCCGGGCAAAAGCCTCCTCAGTTTCACGGGCGACGGATGACGGCAGGCTGGAGAAAACGATCTCGCAATCAAGTGGCGGCTCGATCGGCTGAACAACTATATCTCTAACGGATTCCGGTATCGAGCCGGTCAGTTTCCACGCACACGCCTCCGCATAAGGTTTTCCCGCCGACCGGTCTGATGCCGCAAGCGCCGCGATCTCAAATTGCGGATGGCCCTCGAGAAGTTGAACGAAACGCTGACCGACAGTGCCCGTTGCTCCTAAAATCCCGACGCGATATTTTCTCATAACTTGTTCGACGGCTTAGAAATTAACAGGCTAACAACTCGTTCATTTAAGTTGCCGGTAAGACGTATTCGGAGTTTTGTCCGCGAATAAGGCGAAAACCTGAATTAAGCAAATCCAATTCAATTCTTTCTTATTCGCGTTCTTTCGCGTTATTCGCGGGCAATTATCTTAATCTCATTTGATTACCTCTTTCATTCGTCTGACGCCTTCGGCCATTTTTTCTTCTGTATTACAAAACGAAATACGTAGAAAACCTCGGGCTTCCGAACCGAACGCAACGCCGGGCACCGTAATTACTCGATTTAGAAGGAATTTTTCGGCAATTTCCAGATCGTCGCCCAACGGCCGCACATCGAGCATCGTATAAAACGCGCCGTCCGGCGATGTCGCATGCAGGCCAAGTTCGTCTTTAAATAGTTTGACAAGGAATTCGCCGCGTTTTTTGT
>JACDAY010000130.1 GCA_013695195.1 Blastocatellia bacterium
AACAAATGCTCAAAGGTCAAAAATTAAAAATAGCTATCCAAAAGCAAGGGCGGTTAAGCGAGGGCTCGACCGAACTGCTCAAAAAGTGCGGGATCGGTTTTATGAACGGCTTCGGTAAGCTGAAGTCTGAGGCTGAAGATTTTCCGCTCGAAATCTATTTCCTGCGTGACGACGATATTCCCGATTATGTTGCGGACGGTGTTGCCGATATCGGGATCGTCGGCGAAAACGTGATCGCCGAATCACGCTGCACGGTCGAGACTATTGAGCGGCTCGGCTTCGGTAAATGCCGGCTCTCGCTTGCCCTGCCAAAAGAGATCGACTATGGATCGATAGCTGACCTCGAAGGTAAGCGAATAGCTACCAGCTATCCTCGAATACTGCAAAATTTCTTTGATTCAAAACAGGTAAAAGCTGACATTCACGAGATCAGCGGTTCGGTCGAGATCGCGCCGTCCATTGGATTGGCTGATGCGGTTTGTGATCTGGTCAGTTCGGGCAGCACGCTTTTTTCAAACGGCCTTCGCGAAGTCGAGACGGTTATGCAGTCTGAGGCGGTTTTGATCGCTCGGGCTGATTTAAATCAAAATCTCACCGCAATTCTCGAAAAATTAATTTTCCGCATCCGCAGCGTGAAGGCCGCCCGGCAAAATAAATACATTCTGCTCAATGCTCCGCTCGACAAAGTCGATAAGATCGCCCGTATTCTGCCCGGAATGAAAAGCCCGACGATGATGCCACTGGCTGAGCCTGGCTGGACGTCGATCCATTCGGTCATCGGCGAAAGCGATTTTTGGGAGGTTGTCGACAGTCTTAAACGGGCAGGTGCGGAAGGGATTCTGGTGCTCTCGATCGATCAGATGATCAGGTAAATGTTATGAAGGTAATCAAATATCCGGCGAGAGAAATTTGGGGGGAAATAATAAAGCGTCCCGCTTTAGACACAAAGTTTCTCGGCCAGACCGTTGAAAACATTCTGGACGATGTTCGCGATAATGGCGATGGCGCTCTGCGGCGTTTCGCCCGCCAATTCGATAAAAACGATCTCGATGTTTTTGAAGTAATCGAGGACGAATTTCAGGAGGCTGATACTTTAGTATCGACTGAACTGAAGGAAGCAATAGCCGCGGCCAAGTCAAACATTGAAAAATTTCATGCCGTCAATGCCGAGCTTCCGGAAGTTATTGAGACGACGACGGGCGTTTTTTGCTGGCGAAAAACGGTGGCGATTGAAAAGGTCGGCCTTTATGTTCCGGCGGGAAGCGCTCCGCTGTTTTCGACGGTCCTTATGCTGGCAATTCCGGCAAAACTTGCCGGCTGCAGGGATATAATATTGTGCTCACCGCCCGATTCGAACGGAAACATTAACCCCGCGACGCTATACGCGGCAAAGCTGTGCGGCGTGACGAGGGTTTTCAAGATCGGCGGCGCCCAGGCAATTGCGGCGATGGGTTATGGAACTCAGTCCGTGCCGAAAGTTTATAAGATATTTGGCCCCGGCAATCAGTTCGTCACCGAAGCAAAGCAGCAAATATCAAAAGCTGGAGTCGCGATAGATATGCCCGCCGGGCCGTCCGAGGTCGCGATTTTGGCGGACGAAACCTCAATTCCTTCATTCGTTGCATCCGATCTTCTTTCACAGGCGGAACACGGTCCCGACAGTCAGGTTCTGCTTGTAACGACCGATCAAACTGTGATTGATGAAACGCTCGCCGAAGTTGAGCGGCAGATCGAAACGCTGCCCCGCAGACAGTTTGCGGCAGCCGCTTTGGAAAACTCAAAAGCGGTAATTTTTGAAAATATAGCCATGGGTGTCGAACTCATAAACGAATACGCGCCCGAGCATTTGATAATAGCAACCACCGATGCGGATGCCGTAGCGGAGAAAATCATCAACGCCGGTTCGGTATTTATCGGCAATTTCTCGTGCGAAAGTGCGGGCGATTACGCTTCTGGAACTAACCACACACTCCCGACAAACGGTTTTGCTCGTGCTTTCAGCGGCGTTTCGATCGAAAGTTTTACGAAAAAAATTACGTTTCAAAAGCTGACCGCCGATGGCATTCGAAATCTTGGGCCGACAATCGAGCAACTAGCCAGGGCCGAGGGATTATATGCCCACGAACGGGCCGTTTCAATCAGGCTTGAAATGATCGGAGGCGGAGATGGCATTTGATCCTGAAAAGCTTGCCCGCGAAAATATAAGGCGGCTTATTCCGTATTCGTCTGCCCGTCATGAATTTGCGGGAGACGCGGAAGTATATCTGGACGCCAATGAGAATGCGTTCGGTTCGCCGAGCAGTTCCCGGCTGAACCGTTACCCCGATCCGATGCAGTTGAAAGTGAAAGCGAAGATCGCCGCAATTAAAAACGTAAGGCCGGAGCAGATATTCATTGGTAATGGCAGCGATGAAGCTATCGATCTGCTGCAGCGAATATTTTGCGAGCCGGGCCGTGACGAAATTATTATCTGTCCGCCAACTTATGGAATGTATAAGGTTGCCGCCGATATAAATAATGCTCGGATCAACGAAATCCCTTTGACCCAGGATTTTCAATTGGATGCGCCACTAATTAAACAAGGAATTTCACAAACGACAAAGCTGATATTTATCTGCTCACCGAATAACCCGACCGGTAACTGTATGAACCGCGGTGACATTCTGAATATCACGCAAAGTTTCCACGGAATCGTTGTCGTCGATGAAGCATATATCGATTTTTCATCCGGAGATTCATTTAGTGATGAGATCGACAATTATCCGAATCTGGTAGTGCTACAAACAATGTCAAAGGCCTGGGGCCTGGCCGGTGCGCGTGTCGGCATGGCTTTCGCTAATGACAAAATAATCACTCTTTTTAACCGCGCAAAGCCGCCGTATAACATCAGCCAACTCGCTCAGGATGCGGTGCTTGATGCATTGCAATATGAAGAAAAGGTCAAGGATTGGAAAATACAAATTTTGGCGGAGCGGCGAGGTCTGGAAGTTTCGCTGGCCGAGATGGAATTTGTGCAAACCATCTATCCGTCTGATGCAAATTTTCTTCTGGTAAGGGTTAGCGATGCTGAAACGGTTTACCACACGCTTCTAAAGCATAAAATAGTGGTTCGGAGCCGCAGCAATGTTCGTCTCTGCGAAGGCTGTCTGCGAATAACAGTCGGCACGCCGGAAGAAAATAAGCGATTGGTAAACGCATTAAAAATATTCGGTGAGTCCATAGTTTCAAATGGGAGAAGTAATGAAAAAAGTTCTGTTTATTGACCGTGACGGCACTCTCATTGATGAGCCCGCTGATTTTCAAGTCGATTCGTTTGCAAAGCTCCGCTTTCTGCCGGGTGCGATTACTTATCTTTCTAAAATCGCGGCCGAGCTCGATTACGAACTCGTGATGGTAACAAATCAGGACGGCCTCGGAACCGACACGTTTCCCGAGGCGGATTTCAAGCCGGTCCATGATTTTATTATTGAAACACTAAAGCGTGAAGGAATACATTTTGCAGAAATCTGTATTGACCGAACCTTTGCCTCAGATAATGCGCCAACGCGAAAGCCAAATACAGGAATGTTAACCAAATATTTGATAGGCGAATACGATCTTGAAAAATCCTTCGTCATAGGCGACCGTTCGACCGATATAGAGTTGGCAAAAAATCTCTGTGCCGGGGCGATATTCATTAAAAACGGTAATTTTGAACTCGAATCAGGCCCCACGTATGTTCTCGAAGTTAACAGCTGGAACGAAATTTACGAGCGGCTTCGTTTTCCTGAAAGACGAGCGTTAAATCGCCGCACGACCAATGAGACGGACATTTCCATTGAGTTAAATCTTGACGGCAGTGGCCGCTCAGATGTCAGCACGGGCATTGCATTCTTTGACCACATGCTCGATCAGCTTGCCCGTCACGGTTCGCTCGATCTGAAGATCGCGGCGGCGGGCGACCTGCACATTGATGAACACCACACCATTGAAGATGTCGCCATTTCGCTTGGCGAGGCTTTCGCGATTGCCTTAAAAGATAAAACCGGAATGGAAAGATATGGTTTCGTTCTTCCGATGGACGATTGCCTTGCCCAGGTTGCGATAGATTTCGGTGGGCGGAACTGGATCGTCTGGGATGCTGAATTCAAACGCGAAATGGTCGGTAAAATGCCGACGGAAATGTTTTTTCATTTCTTTAAGTCATTCAGCGACAAGGCACTTTGCAATCTGAATATCAAAGCCGAAGGCACGATAGAGCATCATAAGATAGAAGCGATCTTCAAAGCATTTGCAAGGGCGATAAAGATGGCCGTCCGTCGTGAAGGCGATGCACTGCCGACGACCAAAGGAGTTTTGTGAGAGTTGCGATAGTCAAATACAACGCCGGCAACACGGTCTCGGTCTCAAACGCACTGCAACGCCTCGGTGTCGAGCCTGTGGTTACTGACTTACCCGACGAGCTACAAGCTGCGGACAAAGTAATTTTTCCCGGCGTCGGCGAGGCTTCGACCGCAATGGCTTATCTGCGGGAACGAGGGCTCGACAAAGTGATCACTTCGCTGACCCAGCCCGTCCTTGGCATTTGTTTGGGAATGCAGCTTATGTGCTCATATTCCGAAGAGAACGAAACGGAATGTCTCGGTATTTTGCCCTATCGTGTCCGCCGATTTGAGTCGGACAAGTTAAAGGTTCCGCACACAGGATGGAATCGCATCTCAGATCTCCGGTCACAGCTTTTCGAGGGCGTCGCGGAGGGGGCGTATGTTTATTTTGTTCACGGTTACTACGTCGAAAACGGAGCGGTCACGACTGCGGCGACCGAATACGGAATCGAGTTTAGTGCGGGTGTCGACAGCGGCAATTTTCATGCGATACAGTTTCACCCGGAAAAATCGGGCGAGGTTGGATCCCGCATTTTGGAGAATTTTCTAAAAATATGATCGAAATTATTCCCGCAATGGATCTCATAGGCGGCAAATGCGTACGTCTTACGCAGGGCGATTTTTCGCGTGAAACGGTCTATTCCGACGACCCGCTTGATACAGCAAAACGCTTCGAGGCAGCCGGCTTAAAACGGTTGCACATGGTCGATCTCGATGGTGCCCGATCCGGAACCCCGGCTAATCTTCACGTGCTCGAATATATTGCATCCGCCACATCGCTCGTAATCGACTACGGCGGCGGTGTGAAATCTGAAACTGATGTCGCCGCAATTTTCGGGGCCGGGGCTGCGATGATAAATATCGGCAGCGTCGCCGTCCGGCAGCCAGAGTCTTTTATCGGTTGCCTCGAAAAATTGGGCAATAACAAATTTCTGCTCGGAGCCGACTCTAAGAATGGTAAGGTCGCGATCGACGGCTGGCAGACTAGCACGAAAGTTCCGATCCTCGCTTTTCTCCGAGATTTTGCCGAACGCGGTGTTACTCGCGCCTTTGTCACCGATATCGCCAGCGACGGGGCTATGGCCGGCCCGGCCCTAGAGCTTTATCGCAAGATACTCGAAGAGGTGCAGGAGATCGATCTGATCGCGAGCGGCGGAGTAAGGGCGATCAACGATATTGACGAACTTGAAAGTATCGGCTGCTCAGGCGTCATAATCGGCCGTGCCCTTTACGAGAACACGATCAAGCTGGAGGATCTGGCGAAATATGCTGGCTAAACGCATCATTCCATGCCTCGACGTAAAGGACGGGCGAACGGTCAAGGGCACGAACTTTGTCGGGCTTCGTGATGCCGGCGACCCGGTCGAGCTCGCCGCTCGTTATTGCGCCGAGGACGCCGACGAGCTTGTGCTGCTTGACATCTCGGCGACAAACGAACGGCGAAAGACTCTTGCTGAATTAGTAAAGCGCGTCGCAGCCGAGATAAATATCCCTTTTACGGTCGGCGGCGGCATTTCGACGGCTGATGATGTCGGCGCATTGCTCGACTCGGGTGCTGACAAGGTTTCCATCAATACGTCGGCGGTAAAACATCCTGAAATTTTAAGTGAAGCCGCTAAAAATTTTGGCTCGCAATGTATAGTTTTAGCTATTGACGCAAAGCTTGCAGATAAGGCATGGAAAGTTTTCTTGAACGGCGGACGTGTGGCGACCGATATCGACGCTCTCGATTGGGCAAAACGCGGGGTAGAACTTGGCGCAGGCGAAATATTACTAACCTCTATGAACGCCGATGGCACAAAAGCGGGTTTCGAAATCGGATTGACCCGGACAATTTCAACTGTTGTCCCCGTTCCGGTAATAGCCTCGGGCGGAGCCGGCAGCCTGGCTGACTTTTCCGAGGTTTTTCTCGACGGATGCGCGGACGCTGCTCTCGCGGCAAGCGTTTTTCATTACGGTCAAATAGCGATCCCTGAGCTAAAACGGTTTCTGAAGTCAAACGGCGTCGAGGTGCGAATTTAATGAATATGAAACTACAATTTGATAAATATGCCGACGGCCTCGTTCCGGCAATCGTTCAAGACGCCGTTACGGATCAGATACTGATGCTCGGATTTATGAACGAAGCCGCATTCGCAAAAACGCGGGAGAGCGGACTTGTCGCGTTCTATTCCCGTTCCCGGCAGCGGCTCTGGACCAAAGGCGAGACGAGCGGCAATTTTCTCCGGGTTGCGGAAATGTTCACCGATTGTGATAACGACACGCTGCTCATAAAGGCCACACTCGCCGGGCCGGTTTGTCATACGGGCGCCCAAACGTGCTTCGAGGGAGACACTTTGAACAAATTAAATCGAAATATTCTGTTCGATCTCGAAAAAATTATCGAACAGCGGCACACAAATCCCGACCAAAACTCATATACCTCAAAACTGTTTTCGAAGGGCATCAACAAAATCGCTCAGAAAGTCGGCGAAGAGGCCGT
>JACDAY010000151.1 GCA_013695195.1 Blastocatellia bacterium
GCTTCCAGTGCATTCCCGCATCGTCAGAAAAGAATATTCCGCCGTCGTTTTCAAGTGCGCTTGCGACGAATATCTCATCCGTATTCTTCGGATCGATGAGAATGCTCCTGTAATTTCCAAGCGGCAGCTTGCCGCCGCGACGTGTCCAGTTTCTACCGCCGTCGCGGCTTAGATAAAAGGACTGTGTTGTTCCGACATAAATATAATTCGGCCGTTTCGGGTCCATCGTAATTGCACTGATAGGCACATTCTCCGGAATGCCGCCAACTTTCGCCCAGGTTTCGCCATCGTCCCTCGAGACAATAATCCCGGAAGTGGCGGTTCCTACCCATATCGTTCCGGGCACGAGCGGCGAAGCGAATATCGCAAAAACATTTTCGTTGATTCCCTCACCGAATGATAATTTCTCCCAGCCCTTCGTTACATCATGACTGCGGTAAAGCCCGTTGTCGGTTCCGGCAAAAATGCCGTTCTTGTCGTCTTCGGTATGTGTAAATACTTTGACTTTTTCTGTTAGCGCCGGAATTATCTCCTGGCCTTTTTCATTCAGAACCGGCGAAGGTGCTGGCGTAGGCGTCGGTTTTGATGCCGATGCTTTTTTAATTCCTTTTTTTACCACCTGTTTTTTTACCGGTTTCGGTTTCGGCAGGGCAAGCAGGTTCCACGAATTACCGCGGTCAACCGAATGGAAAACTCCGACATTCGTGCCGAGATACATCTGCGTCGGGTCAACCCTGTTTTGTATAACGGCAAAAGGCGAAACACGATTTATATCTAGGCTTTTCGCCTGCGTCCAGTTTGCACCGCCGTCAATGCTGGTGAAGAAAAAACCGCCGCTCGACGCTGTATTCTGGGTCGTTGCATACAACCGGTTTGGCTCGGCTAGATCGGGCGTAACCGAATATGCAAAACGGCTGGTAAAACTGTCGTTGGTCGGCACGAAATTTTTGCCGCCGTCAATTGAAACCATAACGCCGAAATTATTGGTTCCGATAAAAACGCGGTTCGGCTCATCGGGGTGAACGGCAATCGAGTTGATCTCAAGATTTCTAGGCGTAGTGAGCATCCATGATTTACCACCGTTCGTCGTCATCCAAAAACCTTCGGTCGTACCTGCGTAAACAGTGCCTGCGATCGAAGGGTGTTGGACAATATCGCGTGTTCTGCGCGATTGTGCAGGAATTCCCTGTATTTTTGCCCACTTGGCGCCCGCATTGAACGATTCGTAAATTCCGCTGCATGCCGAAGCGATCAAATGCTCGGCGTTGCGCGGATTCACGGTTATCGCGAACACATCCGAATCGTCGATCATTCCGTTTTTGATCAAGTTCCAGCTTTTGCCGCTGTCGGTCGATTTGTAGGGCCGCCACCAGGTGCCCGCGTAAATTGTGCTGTTTCTCCTGGGATCAACCGCCATGGAATTGACGTTGGACGGCATCGAGTCCGATGAGATCTTTGTCCAGTCCTTACCGGAATTCTTCGATACCCAGACGCCGTTCGTTGTCCCGGCGAATAACACATCCGGGTCGTCCTGTGCCTGCGTCATCGCATGGATCGATTCATTTTTCAATTCGGATGATTCCTTCCACGTCTTGCCGCCATCGGTGGTTCTGAAAAAGCCGCCCGGCGATTTATGGCGGTGACCGGATGTGTAAATTATCTTGGAATCGCGACTGTCCACTAACAGGTTGTCGAGTACCAACTGCGGCTTGTTCAGGTTTACAAGTAGTTTCCAGCTCTTTCCGGCATCGGCGGATGTATGCACCTGGCCGTCGAGAGTACTTATATACAGCCGATTTTTATCTTTCGGGTCGATTGTTACGACACGCACGTCACCGCCGTTCGGCCCGACCACCGACCAGACGCTGAAATTCCCCGGATCTTTGAAAACATTGCCGTCCGCGAGAGCCGGAAGCGAGAATGTCAAAGCGACCGAAACCACCGCCAATAAACCCTTTATAAAACGAAGTGTCTGCGTGAAATTTAAGACCATATTATTTCCTTAGTAAAGATATCCAAATGATTACAGGTTCGGGAGAAGCTTCACGTTTAATCAGATGATGAAAGAAGGTTGTGGTTTGCACTCACAAATCAAATCAGGCTTCAGAAATTGAAGGAGAGAGCGGCGAAGCTTCACAGCCAATTCTACACAATCCCGGGATTAATGCCAAGCTTTTTGAAAAGCGGTAGTGGTTCAGTTTGATAACTCGGCTTCGCTTAGCTACGTCGTTTACGGCGTGGTCGGTGAAATGAGAATGATAACAGGGCGTTTTAACGTCCTTAGCCGAGTTTGCTTTAGCAGCAGGAACCAGGTGGGCTAAAGCCGCGATCAAAAGGACGTTTAAAACGCCCTTTAGAAATTCGACAATCTGTTCCCACGCCGTAAACGACGTGGCTATGCCAAAAGACTATACGGTAAATTTCAAACTAACTCCCTTAAAATGAAAAGGCGAATGAGGCCTTTTTACAAAGTTCTCATTCGCCTTTTCTAATGTTTACATCAAACCTCGATGTAAAGCTGATTTATAGTTACGGTGCCGGATTTTCTGCTCCGGGCGGAATTCGGTAGAGCCGAGTATTTACGCCTGAACCGGTATCGCCGCCTCTGACAAGAGTGATACGGCTTCTGTCAAAGTTACGGAAGTTGATGTGATTGGTGATCAACCTCTCGCGTGCCGCAATTTCCCTATCAGTACCGTAGTTGATGATGTAACCCTGATTGTTCGGATTGTTTTGCAATTCGACAAAGAAGGCATCGAGTCTACTTCTGATATCGTCATTCGACAATGCAGCGAACTCATCGACCAAAACCGATCCCGGTCGAGGAGCAACGCCAGCGGTTTCCGAAGCAGTTCTCGGGCAATCGCATGACGGATCGAGGCCGCCGATATCAACCGTTGCGGTTACATTGCTGTCCGACATTGATTCAGTCGTTCGCACCACAATGCTCGGAGTACCCTGGCCCGATTCTATCTCACCGGCAGTTACTGACCAGTTATAGGTAATGCTCGCCTGGCTTCCGCCGCTTACATTTGCCGTGAAGATCATCGTATCGCCAGGATTCGTGATTCCGGCAGGACCGCTGATAGATAACGTCGGGCATTCACATACCCTTACGCATTCGCATTCCGCGATTGTGATCGTTCGAGTTTGCGTCTGTCCGCACAATCCGCAGCCGTCGTCGACAGCGGACGTAATCGTGTAAGTTCCGGGCGTTACGCCGCTCAGATCCCACGAAACATTTGCCCCGGTTCCGACGATGCGTCCGCCTGAGACAGTATAGTTATATGTTAAAACATCGTTTTCCACATCAACAGCGGTTGTGGTAACGGTTACCGATGTGCTGTCATCACACGTTCCGGAGACGGCACGAAATCCCGGAGGGCAAGGCAGCCTGATTTCAGTGTCGCTAAGTGTAAGATTAGTTACATTAGCCGGGATGTTGATAATATCAGCCTGACGCACGTCGCGTCTGCCCGCAAATGCCTGGAAAATGAAACCATGCGGATCGCTCGACGGAGCAAAGCCCGGCGGAACTCCGTTGATAGTGGTCGTTACAACCCTCGACGTACACCCCGGTGTTACAGTTGTAAGACACGGAATAGTTACGCTGGTGGTAAAACTATCATTATCGTCAAAGCTGCCTTCGTCCTGTTGATTGAAATGATGTCTGTAAGCGGCTCCGAACCCAAACCAGCGGGCAGGGAATACACGAAGTCCGGCTATACCATCTAAAGGATTATTTTCAAATGCGTTCGGAGTCCGTCCGCCGATGTATTGTAGAGACCGGAATTCCAGTATCGGCTGGAAGTACCTATTGACCGGGAAATCGACTCCGATCGAGCCGAGCAGCTCGTCACCGCGATCAAGCAGCGTAACGTCATCGCCGAAAGCATCACTTTTTATGCTTCTATTATAGTGATAACCGATGTTAGCCGAAAGATTAACCCATCTGCGAAGCCGTGCGTCGGCAAACAAGGTAACGCCGAAATCACCGTCCGTAAAGGATCCGGCGCCGGCGCTTGAACCTCTTTGCAGCTGATTAAAGCCGCTGAAATCGTCGGCATTGTCAGCATAAAAGCGGTAAAAAGCGACGATTCCGACTCCTACAGGATTGTTAACATTCGTAAAGCGAAACTTGCCGCCAAACGTAAACGTGCTGAATGCAGATTCACCATACGTACGGTTAATGAAAGGAGCGTCATTAAGGTAGCTTGGAGCTACAGAGAACACGCTCGGAGCCGTGGCGAGTGGTGAGCACGTTGCTGTACCATTGCTGCAAACCGTCTGCAGCACAACGCCGGGAAGAATACTTCCAAATGCCGAGCCGATGCCGGGGAAGTTATCAGCACCGCTTCCGCCGGTTTGAATCGGCCCGAGGGTTGCATTGGTATTATTCGGAAATCCAAAGACCGGCCCTGAGAATAAAAGGCCGAAGTTACCGGCGCTGCCGCCGATAAAGGGGAATTGAACAAAAGGCTGAGATCCCGGGGGACGAAATACAGCCCTGTTTTCTAGGCTGCCAGTACCCGGACCGGAAGGTGACAGAACTATCGCCCCCGGGCTTGTCGAAATACCGCCAATAGTAAGTCTGGAATTCGGGAGATAAAAACTTGAAAGATTACGCGGTGAATTGACCTTTACAGCACGGTAGGCGTCCGTGTTAAAAAACAATTCAATATTGTCCGTTATTCCAATCTGGAAGCTAAGCGGGACTTCAACAATGTCGACGTTGCCCGGATCGCGATCGTAATTACTGTAAGCCGCACTAAAAGTGAACTCACCAGTTCTCAAAGTTTGTCCGTCATAGACAGTAAAAAGACCTGTCGGGCCACCGGTTGGGCCTCCTGTACCGACTGTTGGTGCAGTGTTTCTGTTGTCTCGAGCCGATCTTCTGTTATTGCCCGTATCCTGCGCTGTTGCTGCAAGTACGAATGTTAACAGGATCAGCGTAACAATATACCCTCTGTAAGCGAGTTTCATCATATTCCTCCGCCGAAAAAAAAATTAAATTTCAATTTGTAGCTACCAAATAAGATACTGCAATATTTTAATAGTCTACGCAAGTATTACATACGCTAAAAATTCTTGCCAACTCAATCAGCCTAAAATGTTTAGCGTATCTGCAAAAAAAAGCTTATGCTTGCAAAATATCGAAGTAGTTATGACCGTTTGTCAAAAAAACGGGTAAAGATCGTGTTCTACCCCTGCTAAGACATTATCTTAACTTTCTTGTAAAATCAAGCATTTTCTACATATTAGCGAATTTTTTCTTACGCGTAGATCCCGCGCATCCTGGTATCGTAAGCCACGCGGTCGATTGCCAACATATATGCGGCGGTGCGCGTGTCGACCTCATGTTTCGTGGCGTAATGGCAAAGCTCGTTAAAACTTGCAACCATTTTCTCCTCTAATCTAGCGTTTACCTGGCTCTCCTGCCAAAAATATCCCATGCGGTCCTGTACCCATTCAAAGTACGAAACGGTAACGCCGCCCGCGTTTGCGAGAATGTCGGGAATAACAAAAATTCCCTTGTCATGCAGTATTTTATCGGCTTTGGGAGTCGTCGGCCCATTCGCGCCCTCCGCCAAAATCTTGCATTTGATCCTATCCGCGTTTTCCGAAGTTATCTGATTCTCAGTTGCACAAGGAGCAAGAACGTCACATTCGATCTCAAGGAGATCTTTATTCGAAATCCTTTCGGCCTTTGGGAAATCTTCCAAAGTGCGGTTTTTTTGTAAATAATCCAAAACTGCCGGTATGTCCAACCCTGCCGGATTGTGAATTCCACCGCCAACGTCGGAAATTGCAATAACTTTATAACCCTGCTCATGCATCAACTGAGCCCCGATTCCGCCAACGTTTCCTGAACCCTGTACGACAACTGAAGTCTGTTCGGGTGTGAGTTTGTATCTTTTAATGGCTTCGTTAACGCAAAACAGCACGCCGCGTCCCGTCGCTTCCCGCCTTCCCAAAGATCCTCCGAGAGCTACAGGCTTTCCGGTTACAACGGCTGTTACAGTGTGCCGCGCATGCATTGAATATGTGTCCATTATCCAGGCCATAGTCTGCTCGTTGGTATTCATATCCGGTGCCGGCACGTCCTTGTCCGGACCGATAAAGTCAATCAGCTCTGCTGTATAACGGCGCGTCATGCGTTCCAATTCACCAAGCGACATCTGTTCCGGATTGCAGATGATTCCGCCTTTTCCACCGCCGAATGGAACGTTTACGACAGCACATTTCCACGTCATCCATGCAGAAAGTGCCTTAACCTCATCGAGACTCACATCCGGAGCGTAGCGAATACCGCCTTTGGCGGGCCCGCGTGCAAAATTATGCTGTACTCGGTATCCCTCAAAGACCTGAAGATGTCCGGTATCCATCCGAACGGGAATATATACTTTAATTTCGCGGCTCGGCACCCGCATTACCGCGTAAAGATCAGCATCAAGTCCCAGAGTTTGCGCGGCGCGGTCAAAACGCTCGCTCATTGCTTCAAAAGGATTTTTCTCGTCGCTCCCTTTAAAACGCCGCATCTCATCGGCCATTGGATTTGCCATTTTTATACTTTCTCCACTAATTCTTCCGTGCTTTTCGAATCGGCGTTCATCGCGCCGGATCGAAACCCTTCCAGGTCAAGCGTTACATATCGAAATCCAAAGGCTTTCAGTGTCATAGTTATTCTGCCCGCCATTTCTAAATTCAGCGCCCTCTTCAGCTCATTGCGCGCAATTTCTATGCGGGCCACTTCACCATGAACACGGACGCGAAACTCGCGAAAACCGATTGCCCTCAAAAACTCTTCACCTTTCTCCACTTTCGATAATCTTTCGATCGTTACCGGCACGCCGTGAGCGATCCGCGAAGAGAGGCATGGACTTGCGGGTTTATCCCAGCTCGTCAATCCAAGCTTTTTGCTAAGCTGTCTTATTTCGTCTTTAGTCATCCCGGCCTCGGCCAAAGGGCTTCGTACTTTTCTTTCTTGAGCAGCTATTGTTCCGGGACGAAAGTCAAAGGTATCATCGGCGTTCGTGCCGTCGACCACACAAACAATTCCATGTTCTCCGGCAAATTTGACGAGCTTTTCGTAAAGCTCCGACTTACAGAAATAGCAGCGATTTTGTGAATTGGCTCGGTAATCGGGATTTTCAAGCTCGGAGGTTTCGATCTTGTGAAAATTAAAAAGGAAATCGGCTGCTGTATATTGAGCTTCGGTGCGCTGAAATTCCGACACGCTTGGAGACAGGCCTAACACACATATTGCTCTGACTCCCAGTTCCTGTGTTGCGATCAGCCCCAGATATGAACTGTCGACGCCTCCTGAGTAGGCAACCAACACCGAACCCATTTCGCGCATCAAACTTCGCAGTTTCAGTTCTTTTTCGGCGGCATTCGCCGACGCCGGAAGATATTCGCTCTTTTGCGGTTTTGCTATCATTATCCGGCTAAAATACTGTGGTTTTAGGACTTCTCACAATCTAAAAATCTTAACTTAGCTGTGAGAGAGAACGCAAACCTCAAGATTAGAAAACTGTCCGTTTCGCTAAAGCAAAATGGTGGAGTTATTTCTGCTCGGATGCTACGATTGCAGGTAGCCGGAAAAATGATGTGCTCTGATTTTATTTCTAAATATTTTGCCAGGACAGGACTAATTTTTTGCGTATTATACGCGATCCTCGTTATCTTTGCAGCTACCTCGAACTGCGTCGCGCAGGACGAAGAAAAGGACAACAGCGCCGAGGCTGTCGCATTTTTCAATGAAGGCCAGAACGCTCATGAGAAAGGTAATTTATCTGCGGCGCTGGAGCTTTACAAAAAGGCGCTCGGAATCGTTCCGGAATTTCCCGAAGCCGAACTTCAGAGCGGAAACGCATATCTTTCACTTGGCCGCATCGATGAAGCCGAGAAATCGTTCAGGCGGGCTGTAGAACACCGCGAAGACTGGACGCTGGCGCTTGCCAGTCTCGGTTCCGTCCTCGTAACCACAGGCCAAAATTCGGAGGCCGAAAAAATATTATTAAGAGCCGTCGCTTTAGATGAGCTAAACTTCCCGGCCTATTCCGCCTTGACTGAGCTAAGGCTGAATACGAAAGCGAAACCGGAAGTTCTCGGCGAATTGCTTAAAAAGATTAAAATTCTTACCGGAAAAGCTAAACCTACCGCATCGATTTGGGCTGCACAAGCGGCACTCGAAAATACCCTGGGCGATAAAAAATCAGCAAAAATCAGTATCGAGAAATCCCTTGAACTCGATCCTGCATACCGTGCCGCTTTAGCCGAAAAGGCCAACATGGCTTTGGACGACGGCGACACCACAAAAGCCGACGCGGCCGTTAAAGCGCTGGAGGCAATTGTCCCAAATTCATCGAATGTTAAAGTGCTTAGGTCTCGTGTGCTTCTCGCTCTCGGCGACGCCGACGCAGCTGTCAAAACACTAAATTCGATAGAAAATCCGCAGGCCAACCTTTTAACGTTCCGTGATAATATTGTTGTAAATAATTCCACGAGCGCTGTAGTGCTAGAAAAACAGCTGGAGAATGAACCGGCAAATATTATAATTTTGGGGCGGTTATGTTCGCTGCTCCGGTTGGAGAATCCGGCAAAAGCCCTGGGTTTTTGCCGCCGGGCATCCGAAGCCGATCCGAAAAATATCGATCATGCAATCGGATACGGAAGTGCTCTGGTTCAGGCAAAATCCTATATCGACGCGGTCGCTCTTTTTCGCAGGCTTTTAACAATCGCACCTGAGAATTCGACTATACATGCGAATTTGGCAACAGCTCTTTTTCAGTTGAAACGCTTTGAGGAAGCAAAATCGGAGTATCGTTGGATCGTTGAAAAACAACCGACATTGCCCGCCGCATATTATTTTCTTGCTATTACTCATGATCGTTTGGGCGAATATCTGGACGCACTGGCAAACTATCAGGAATTTTTGCGGATCGCCGATGCTGAAAAAAATAAACTGGAAATCGAAAAGGTGAATCTGCGACTGCCTGGCCTGCAGAAACAATTAAAGAATGGAAAAGGAAAGCGGAATGAATGAATTAAAAATCGAAAACAGGGCGGTCAACAATGTGAGATGGTTTCAGCCCGCATACAGATTTGTACTTTCATCGTTTTTTTTCTTTTTGTTTTCTGCTTTTTACTTTTGCCTTTCTCCTGTTTCCGCTCAGGAGCCTAATCCGCTGGACGTCGCGCCGCCGCCATTCGGGCTTGTTTCTAAAAGCGAAAGATCTCAGCTCGACGCTTTGGCCGAGGCAAAAAAGCGAACCAAACTGGCATTGGAGCTGATGGATTTGCGGATAAAAAAATCTGAAGAATTGCATGCCCGCCAGGATTTTGACGAAATGTTCAAAGAGCTTGGAGGGTTTCAAGCTCTGGTAGACGACATGCTCCGGTTTCTCACCCGAAATGACAACGACAGTCGAAAGATTTTAGATAATTTTAAGAGATTCGAGATCGGCCTTCGTGGATTTCGTCCGAGATTAGAGATTATACGGCGTGATCTGCCGTCAAGGTATGAGGTTTACGTAAGAAATCTGATCAAATATCTACGTGATGCACGTACCCGGGCAGTCGAACCTTTTTTTGGCGATACGGTACTGCCGAATAGAAAAACATGAAAATCATACACAGCAGGAAGTTTTTCCTGCAGTTCCTTTTACTGACAACTGTGCTTTGCTCGGTCGTTTTCACATCGGCGGTGTCGGCCCAGAAACGTGATTACATGAGCGATCAAGAGATCGAAGTAGTCCGCGAGGCTCAATATATTGACGAGAGGATCGATGTTCTAACAAAAATGGTAGATCGCCGTTTTACGGCACTCGGCGTCGTGGCCGGCGGCTGGAAGCAAGGGCCGAAAGATATGGACACATGGGGCGAAATGCCGAAAGGAACACGGCTCGAACTCCTGTCCGATATAAAAAAACTGCTTCAAAAAGCCATCGATGATATTGATAATCTCGCTGCACATCCTGACGCTGCTCCGCTAAGAAATAAGGAAGAAAAGAATTCGAAGGAGGCGAAAAAGGACCCGGAGCGCTTTTCAATCGCCGTACGAAGCCTTGGCCAGTCCGCCAAACGCTGGTTAGCGCCCATGAAATCCCAACTCGATGCAGCTACTGACGACAAAGAAAAAGGCCTTCTTCTCGACTCGATCGAATTTTGCGATCAAATAATCGAAGCGGTCGGTAAGCTTCCTGCCGAAGTAAAAAAGAAGTAAAAACTATCATCCATAAACCCTATCAAGCGCAGCAGCGCCGCCCTTGCAGACTGCGATTTGATTAATGGCCTTTTTGAAAAGCCCATGCTCATATTTTAAAATAGTAAAAATATTGCTGTTCCCGGCATTTTTTTCAAGAGATCTATCCATCAATGAAATTTTTTCCCGTTAGACAACATTTCTAAAATTGCCTTCATCCGTTTCTCACGCGTTTCAGGTTTCTTTGCCGTCTGAAGCCGGAAAGCAATGGAGTAGAGATTTGTTTTGTTGAGTGTTTCAAAAAAGCCTTTGGCCTTGGCATTTTTTTCAAGCTCGCGCATAAAATCTTCCGGAATGCTCATATTCCTGTACGAATCATAGGCTTGCTCCCAGCGTCCGTCCTGCTTTGCCGCTTCGATTTCCTTCAGACCGGCGGCCTTCATCCTTCCCTCTTTAATCAAACGCTCGACGTGCTGCGTATTAATTTTAGACCAAATGCTTTTCTTGCGGCGCGGGGTAAATTTTTGCAGCCAAGAATCGTCGTCATATTTGTTTGCCTGGCCGTCAATCCAGCCGTAACACAATGCTTCTTCGAGAGCTTCCGCATAAGTAACTGATGTAACCCCCGAAGCTTTTTTAAAAAATCGAAGCCAAATGCCGGCCGGTTGAGTATGATTTGCGGATAACCAATCCGCCCAACCGGACGGCGCTTCAAATGAAATGATCGGTAAAGTATCTGTTGGCATACTTCGGCTAATAACCGGAAGATTTAGCGCTGCGGGCACAGCGAAAGCCTGCATTGTTCAATCCTGTGTCCGGGGTTGAATGGCTCCGACCGGCAACCCGGTAGTTTGTGCAGAAGTTTTTCGGCGCAAAGGAAAGATCCGCCGCGCATAACGCGCTTGATGTTGCTCATATTTTAGGTTCAAAGTTCAAGGTTTAAAGTTCAAAGTAACGGCTCTGACTTTGAACTCTGAACTTCTGTTATCTCACTTGCACCCTCGCCGGCATCGGACACTAGAATAGTCGGCTTAATGTCCGTAAGCCGTAAATATTCAGACTGCATTTCTTCCTTAAACTGTTCTAGGTGTTCTCTTTTTACCAGATTAACCGTCGAACCGCCGAAACCGCCGCCCGTCATTCTCGCTCCTAAAACGCCGTCCAGGCGCAATGCAATATCTACTAATATATCCAATTCGCGGCAGCTTACTTCGTAATCGTCGCGCAAGCTTTTATGCGAATCCCACATAAGCCTCCCGAATCCGGCCAGATCGCCCTGTTTCAAAGCATCGGCAGCTTTGAGAGTACGTTGGTTTTCAGTAACAACATGCCGCGCCCGCCGGCGAATAACTTCAGGTATTTTATCCGAGTATTTTTCAAGATCAGTAATACTAACATCACGCAGCTGCCGGATATCGGGCAGATAATCTTTGAGCCTTTCGACGGCCTGCTCACATTCTTCGCGCCGCGTGTTGTATTCGGAGGTCGCCAGGTCGTGCTTTACATTCGTATCACAGATTACGACCGCCGTATCAGTCGTATCGAGCCGCAAGTGCTCGTAATCGAGGCTGCGGCAGTCCAACAAAAGAGCATGTCCGGCTTTTGCATTAGCGGAAACGAATTGATCCATAATCCCGACTTTTGCGCCTGCGAATTCGTGTTCTGTCTGCTGCCCGATCTTTGCCAAAGTTACCAGGTCAACAGTCTGATTAGACATTTGTGTCAAAGTCAGGCCGACGGCCGTTTCCAGCGCCGCCGAAGAGGAAAGGCCGGCACCGGCCGGCACATCGGACCAAACAAGCATATCCACGCCTTGAAGCTTTATATTTTTTCTTTCCAAAATCCGCGCTACGCCTTCGATATAATTTAGCCAAAAACCTTTTTTCCCCGCCCATTCATTATCCAAATCGAACTCGGCCATTTCATCGAGGTTTACCGTAAAAACACAAATTTTCCTGTCATTTCTAATAGATGCAGCAATCGCGGCTTCGCGGTCTATCGCCATAGGCAATACAAACCCGCCGTTGTAATCTGTATGCTCTCCGATGAGATTCACTCTGCCGGGAGCGCGAAAACATCGCATTTCACGGTTGCCGAAAATTTCGACGAATTTTCGTGTCAGATGTTCGCGGTGGATCATCACTGTCTCCAAATTACCGTTTCGATTAAATTACGAAGCTCGGCGGCTTTATCCTCTGCAAGGGTATCGTTAATAAACATTCCTGCCCCGGTTTCGCTGCCAGCCAAATATTTTAACTTGGTCGCAGTCCGCAGCGGCGGATAGAATTCGATGTGAAAATGATAATAGTTGTGAACTTCGCCGTCCGAAGGCCGCTGATGCAAAACCATCATATACGGAAACGAGATATCGAAAAGCTTATCGAAGGCGACGAGAACCTGCTTCAAAATCCCAGCCAGGTCCATTTGTTCTTCCGGCGTCATTTCGTTCAAATCCCGCAAATGCCGTCTTGAAATAATATGCAGCTCATAAGGATAACGCGCGAAAAATGGTATGTATGCAGTAAAGCTGCCGTTTTCAGTAACGATCCGGCGGCCGTCCGCCTGCTCTGCCTTCAAAATATCGCAAAATAGACACCTTCCCGTTTCATCATTGTGTTTTTTCGACTGATCTAGCTCCCGCAAAATCCGTGGCGGGACGAACGGATAAGCGTAGATTTGCCCATGGGGATGATGAAGCGTTACACCGATCGCTTCGCCTTTATTTTCAAAAATAAAAACGTATTTGACGAATTCGAGGGCCGACAATTCTTTGTATCTGTCGGTCCAAACCTGGACGAGTTTATAAATCTGCTCTACCGGCTCGCGTGCCAGCGTTGAAGAATGGTTCGGTGAATAAACCACGACCTCGCATTCGCCGTAACTTTTTTCCACCGGATAAAGCTCGCTGCCTTCAATTGCAGGTTCGGGCGGATTCGGCGACAACGACGGGAACCTGTTTTCAAAGACTGCAATGTCGTAATCCGATTCCGGAATCTCCGTCGGGAATCCGCCGGGCTTTGTCGGGCAAAGCGGGCAAAAATCCGGCGGCGGCAAAAATGTCCTGTCCTGCCGCAGCGTCGCCGTCGCAACCCATTCACCGAGAAGCGGATGCCAACGCAGCTCAGACATTTTCGCCTTCCTTTCTCAACACTTCAGAATCTTCCGAGTTAGCGGGAGGGTTATCCAGAGCCGCAAATCCATCCGTTGACGCAGGTGGTTCTGACCTTTTCTCGAACGTGTAATAGATCAAATAGCGCCGACCGTCAGCCATTAGAACACGACGTTTTTTCATTTGACCGACATTTTCCGACTGTGCCATTATTTGAGCTCCGGCTAAAAATTATTCTTGCCTTCAGTTGTATAATACGATTTGCCGCCTCGTCAAAAAGCGAAACAAAAGTTTTACGCCAAAACTAATTTGCTCAGATCCGTAACAGGACAGCTGTATAAAGCGGTTAAAATGGAATGTGTTGCCAAAATACGAATCACCGTTTTGTCGTCGATCGAGAATGCCGCTCCGAAACGCGGTCCGATATTCGATATATTCGGCTGGGTAAGCCCTTACGTAAACGTTTAACTATATAGTTTTAAATTCGTAATATACATACTCTTGTCAAAACCTGCCAAGGGTTTGCGAAATTTAGGTATATGTTTCGTTATTCGACTAAAACGGATCGGCGCGGCCAGTGATTTTGCACACTTCGCACTCCGCTGCTTTCCCGCCGAATGTAATTCATTTCCATTAGTTCCTGCCCGTTAAACCTTACTGCGTATTACGAAGACTCTTGCCTTCGGCTTTTATCTTGCGCGCCGTCATCGAAAAAATATGTAGTTTTTTAAGTGTAAAGCTGCAGGGCCGCCTACTCTGTCTGTTCAAAAAAGTATTTGCTGTCTTTTTACTCAAGCAACTTGAGCGTGAACGGTTACTCATTTACATTTGTTAGAGAAAGTCTTTGAGTTTACTTACATCCTGGTTTATGGAAAATTTAAAAAAAACATCGCTTAATAAAGTTCATCGGGAGCTCGGCGGAAAGATGGTCGATTTTGGCGGTTGGCATATGCCTGTCCAGTATACGGCGGGCGTGATAGAAGAACATCTCAGAACGCGCAACGCCGCAGGGCTTTTTGACGTTTCGCATATGGGCGAGATATGGGTGGAAGGCGTTGACGCAATAGAGTTTGTGAATCGTATAACTAGCAACGACGTAACAAAACTTGTCGACGGACAGGCTCATTATTCAGCCTTTACAAACGAAAAAGGCGGCGTGGTGGACGATCTGCTCGTTTATCGTTTTTTCGAAGATAAGCTTTTGCTTGTGGTTAACGCCGGGACGACGGAAAAGGATTGGGATTGGATCACCTCACACAAAAAAGATGAGCAGATGACGCTGACCAACGTGAGCGCCGATTATTGCCAGATCGCCGTGCAGGGGCCGGATGCTGTAGGGATTTTGCAGCAGCTTACCGAGACGAAACTGGATGAGATAAAGTACTACTGGTTTACCACAGGCAGGGTTGATGATGTGGAGGCAATAATCTCGCGTACAGGCTACACGGGCGAAGACGGCTTTGAGATCTACGCCGATGCCGGGTTTGCGGAGCAGATTTGGAATAAACTGCTCGATGTTGGAAAATACGGCCAGGATACCGGCATTTTGCCGGCCGGTTTGGCGGCCAGAAACACTCTCAGGCTGGAATCCGCGATGTCTCTCTACGGCCATGAATTGGGCGATGACATCACGCCGCTCGAAGCCGGTTTGGGATGGATTACGAAATTGCAGAAAGGGCCGTTTATAGGTCGGGACGCTATTGCCGAACAAAAAGAAAAAGGTTTAAAGCGAAAACTCGTCGGGTTTGAAATGGTTGATAAGGGCATCGCCCGCGACGATTTCGATGTGTATATAAATGATAAAAAGGTCGGCTATGTAACCTCCGGCAGCCCCGCCCCTTTTTTGAAGAAAAATATCGGTCTCGCTTTTCTTCCAGTCGAGTTTGCAAATATCGGGCAGGAAATTAAAATTGATGTCAGAGGTAAGCACCTTGCGGCAAAGGTCGTGCAAACTCCGTTTTATAAGCGCAACAAGAGGTAAAAGTGAATGACTGTTAAATTCGAAGCCGAGGTTAATAATGGAAATATTTCAATTCCAGAAAAGCTGCGCGATCAGTTTAGAGATAAAATCAAGGTTGTCGTAATTGTCAAAGACGCAAAAAAAACCGAAGAAGAACCATACGACATTATCAGCGAGTTAATTAAAAATCCGATTAAGGACGCAAACTTTGTTCCTTTTAAGCGTGACGAGATTTATGACCGAAATTTATAAATCTTTTGTTGATTCAAATATCTGGCTCTATAATTTTATCGAGCGGCAGGACATTCTTAAGTTGCAGATTGCGCGGAAAATAATTAGCCGAATTAAGCCGAATATTTGTTTGAGCACGCAAGTTATAAACGAAGTTTGTTTTAATTTGAAAAGGAAGGAAGGCTTTACTGAAACTCAAATCAAAAATTAACCGAGAGATATTATTTTGATTATAAAATTGTCGAGCTGAACGAGAAAATATTGCTTTCTCATTCCGATTTACGCTCGCGTTATCCGTTTTCTTTTTGGGACGGACTTATCGTAGCGAGCGCTCTATCTGCAGACGCCGAAGTTTTGTATTCCGAAGATATGCAGAATGGTTTATTAATTGAAAACAGTTTGAAAATTGTAAATCCATTTAATTCTTAAAAAAAATATGTCAAATATTCCGGAAAATTTACGTTACAGCAAAGATCACGAGTGGGTTTTGGTTGAAGGCGAAAACGCGAGCATCGGCATCACGGATTATGCGCAGCATGCGTTGGGAGACGTTGTATATGTAGATATGCCGCGTGTCGGCGACAAATTCGGGACACACGAAGCTTTTGGTTCGGTCGAATCGGTGAAGGCAGTTTCTGAAGTATTCACGCCGATTGCGGGCGAGGTTACCGAGGTAAATGACAGCCTGAATGATACGCCTGAAAAAGTGAATTCTGATCCGTACGGCGATGCCTGGTTTATTAAAATCAAAATGGATAAACCAGGTGAAGCCGACAAGATGTTGACCGGTGAAGAATACGAGGAATATCTGGCCGCTAACGCTTAATTTTAGATTTTGATTGGAAGACCGGTGCTTGATCGGTCTGCTTTTCTCAAAGAACCCAAAATCCAAAATTCTCAATCCAAAATCCAAATGAGATATATACCTAATTCACCCGAAGAACGCGAAGAAATGCTTGCCGCAATCGGACTGGCGTCAGCAGGCGAGCTTTTTCGATCGATCCCACAGGATTTGCAGCTGAAACGTAGTCTGGATATAACCGAAGCTTTGGCTGAACCGGAAGTGATTGCGTTGATGGAGAAGCTTGCAGCAAAGAACACGGCGGCGGTCAAGCCTTCGTTTCTCGGTGCGGGCGTTTATTCTCACTTTTCGCCCACAATTGTCGACCATCTGATACAACGGTCGGAGTTTTTTACGTCATACACGCCGTATCAACCCGAGATTTCGCAGGGCACGCTGCAGTATATCTTCGAGTTTCAAACTCTGATCTGCCAGTTGACCGGAATGGAAGTGGCGAACGCGTCGATGTACGACGGTTCAACTGCGATGGCTGAGGCTTATTTGATGGCCCAGCGTGTAACACGCCGCGACAAGATCGTCGTCGCTGAAACCGTTCATCCGGAATACCGCGAGGTTGCGAAAACATATACGCAGCACGGCGATCTGAAAATTGAAACTGCTTCGTTTGACGAAGAAACCGGGCGAATTTCGAATCTTTCAGCTTTGGACGATAACACGGCGGCTCTCGTGGTTCAATCTCCGAATTTTTTTGGCTGTGTCGAAGATTTAAAAGCTCTCTCGGAAAAAGCCCACGCGGTCGGTGCTCTACTTGTTGTTGTCGTTACCGAAGCTATTTCTTTTGGCTTGTTAAAATCACCGGGCGAATGCGGGGCGGATATCGTCGTCGGTGAAGGGCAATCCTTCGGGATTCCGATGAGCTTTGGCGGGCCGCATGTCGGCCTGTTTGCGACGCGGGAAAAATTTGTGCGGAATATGCCCGGAAGATTGTGCGGAGTGGCCTACGACAAAAACGGAAACCGCGGTTTCGTGTTGACGCTTTCGACCCGCGAACAGCATATTCGCCGCGAAAAAGCCACCTCGAACATCTGCACCAACCAGGGCCTGATCGCACTCGCCGCGACCATCTATATGGAAACAATGGGCAAAAAAGGCCTGCAGGAAGTGGCGATGCAGAACGCCCAGAAAGCGGCGTACGCAGCGAAAAAGATTGCTTCCATCGAGGGCTTTGAACTTCCCTTTTCGGCACCGAAGTTTAATGAATTCGTCGTTCGCTCTTCCAATTTGGCGGAAGAGGTTTTGGCAAAGCTACGTGAAAAGAAAGGGATAATCGGCGGACTCGCATTGTCGCGCTATTATCCGGACAGGCCAAATGAATTTTTGGTCTGCGTTACGGAGACGATGAAAAAAGATCAGATCGATGATTTAATTCAGTCACTAAGTGTTTTGGGATAACAGGATGAATTTATACGACTTAATGAATTCGACTCCTGAATGGATATTATGGAGTATTCTAATTACTCTTGTCCTCATCTTCGTCTTTTCCATGATTTGGATTGTAAAGGTTACAACAAAACTTTGCCCTTATTGCGCGGAACGGATTAACAAAAAGCGATAGTTTGCCGCTATTGCGGAAAAGATTTAGGGTAATAGAATCCACGGCGCCCAGAATTTGAGATTATTCCATGAGCATCAAAAAAGTTACACAACATCCCTCGCAAAATGAAGCTTTGATCTTTGAACGCTCACAAGCTGGCCGCATCGGCTACCGCCTGCCGAAACTCGATGTCGTAGAGACTAATATCGATGAATTATTGCCGGCGGAGTTGAGACGTGATGACGATCTCGACGGAGTGCCCGAGGTTTCCGAAGTTGATGTCGTACGGCACTTTACGCGTATCTCGACGTGGAATTATTCGATCGATCTCGGAATGTATCCACTGGGTTCGTGCACGATGAAATATAACTCCCGGCTGAACGAGAAGGTGGCGCGAATTGCCGGATTTGCGAATCTTCACCCACTCGCGCCGGAGGAAGAATCGCAGGGAGCTCTCGAACTTATCTATGAATTACAGCAGGATTTAGCTGAAATAACCGGTCTTCCTGGTGTTTCGCTGCAGCCTGCGGCGGGCGCTCAGGGTGAGATGACAGGCGTTATGTTGATCCGCGCGTTTCTCGATAGACGCGATGGCGATGCCTCCAAAGACCGCCGCGTAATGCTCATTCCTGACTCCGCCCACGGCACAAACCCTGCGTCGGCAGCTTTGGCTGGATTTTCGGTCAAAACAATCCGTTCTACTGCAGAGGGCCTGACCGATATGGAGCATCTGAAACAGGTTTGCGACGAAGGCGGCGTCGCCGGATTGATGCTCACTAATCCGAACACGGTCGGCATTTTCGAAACGAATATTAAGGAAATTTGCGCGACTATTCACGCATCCGGCGGTTTGGTCTATATGGACGGAGCGAATATGAATGCCCTGGTCGGTATTGCACGCCCGGGCGATATGGGCGTAGATGTTATTCATCTAAATTTACATAAAACATTTTCCACGCCACACGGCGGCGGCGGGCCGGGTTGTGGGCCATGCCTTTGCACATCCGCTTTAGAGCCGTTTTTACCAGTGCCAAGAGTGATAAAGGCAGAAACACCCGTGGGGAGTGTGTTTTCAGAAAGTTCCTCGTCACAGTCGCATTTCCGTCTCGATTTCGACCGCCCCGAATCTATCGGCCGCGTAAAGGCTTTTTATGGAAACTTCGGAATGATGATCCGCGCATTGTCGTATATCTACACGCACGGAGCCGACGGCCTGAAGGAAGCGACCGAAGCCGCCGTGCTCAATGCCCGATACCTTTCGCATTTGCTCCAGGACGATTTTGACAAACCTTATGCGGCGGACCCCATGCACGAAGTCGTCTTCTCACACAAAAAGCAATCGCGAAAAGGCGTTCACACACTTGATATTGCAAAGCGTCTGATTGATTACGGCTTTCATCCGATGACGATTTACTTCCCGCTTGTCGTTGAAGGTGCCATGCTGATCGAACCAACCGAATCCGTCGGACGCCAGGATCTTGATGCGTTCGTCGAAGCTATGAAAGACATCGACAAAGAAGCTCAGGAAAATCCGCAGCTTGTTATAGATGCTCCACACTCAACACGTATTGGCCGTCTCGACGAAGCCAGCGCGGCCCGAAAACCAGTTCTACGATGGAAACCAGATCAGGAAGTATCAGCCATAACAGCATAAATCTCCTGAATCGTCCCAAAACCGCTTCAAAACGCATATCTAAGCCTATAGTAAGTTTTTAGGGTTTTCTTGTTGTATTAACTGCAAAATTGCAGTATAAATCTTTCGTATCAAGGGTTATAACGCAGAGTGGTTCTTGATCAACCGTCAAATCTGACTGTCAAGAATCAAATAAACTTTAAGAACTAATGTTTTGGAGATAATTCTGAAACATTCGTTTACACCATAAGTGTGTCGGTGAAAGGCTATAAATATAGCATGACTCCCCGACCCATTTGTTCAGAAATCACAGGAGGAAAATCACAATGAAAAAATGCATATTGTTTTTGTTAGCTCCCTGCTTGCTAGTTTCAGTTTCAATACAGATAGCCGCTCAATCCGCGGTGCCGCCACCCAAAATTCTCTTAATTGTGCGTGAGGAAATAAAAACGGGCATGATGCCGGCTCACTCGGCGGAGGCGAATAATGTTGTCCGCATCTATGCCAAGGCGAGATCGCCGCATTATCGGCTCGCAATGGTACCGGTGGCGGGCAACGAGAACGAAGTAATGTATTTTTGGGGATTTGATTCGTTCGCTGCGCTGGAAAAATCGAACAAAGATCTCGACACTATCGCCACTGTTACTTACAAGGCCGACTTTGATAAAATCCGGCCTCCGGGCGACGATTATCACACGTCACAGCGCGACAGCATTGCCGTCTTCCGCGACGATCTGAGCTATCGGGCCGCAACCGATATCGCCCGAATGCGTTATATGCGGGTTCAAACCGTTCGCGTGAAACCCGGCCATGTACGCGATTTTGAAAATGGAAGGAGAATGATAAAGGCTGCGCACGAAAAGGCGAGAGTGGATGAGAATATGGCCGTTTACCAATTGGTAGCCGGAGCGCAGGGTAATACATATCTAGTCCTCATTCCCTGGAATTCTCTCGATGGCCTTGGAACTTTGCCTCACGGCAAGGATTATCGGGACGCTATGGGTGACAACAATTGGGACAAGCTGGATAAGATTGACGATGAATCTATAGTATTTAACGCCGTTGATGTCTACGCATTCAATCCACAATTAAGTTATATGTCGCCGCAAGCAGTGTCAGTGGATCCGGGTTTTTGGACTCTGAGGCCGATGACAACGGCGACTTCTCCTGCCCCTAGGAAAGCGGGAAAGACTGCCGCGAATAGACAATAAGATGTGCTGTATCATCGAAGCGCGAGCGAGAAAAAGTAAGGAGGCGGCCGACTTTGCTATGGTTCCAGCAGAGTTGGCTCGTCGCGGTCACTGATGCATGGAGCTCTCTGTAAACTCGTCCGCAAGGTGTTCTAGATGTAGAAGTAAATGCCAATCTCCCACAACCAATAGGCCGTCAAGTTTTACGGCTTATGTATTTGACTGCGCACGACTTTCGCCCATAGAATTCCTACAAGACCTTCTCTCAAACATACCAAATGACCAGAATCGGAATTCCCAAAGAAATTCATCCGGGTGAGCGCCGTGTGGCCGCAACACCGCAGACGATACTTCGGCTGCGCAAACTAGGTTTTGACGTCGCAATACAAGCAAGCGCAGGTGATGCGATCAGTTGTTCGGACGCCGAGTATCGGGAGGCCGGAGCGGATGTTGTCGATGACGCTCGGCAGCTCTGGGCGTCGTCGGACGTTGTGATAAAAGTGCGTCCGCCGGAGGAAAACAAAGAACTCAAAATGCACGAGGTCGATATGCTTCAGACAGGCGGCTGGCTGATCGGGTTTATGTGGCCGGCACAGAATCGCGAGCTGCTTACGCGATTGGCCGCTCGAAAGGCGACAGTTTTCGGGATGGATTGCGTTCCGCGAATCTCTCGAGCGCAAAAAATGGACACGCTTTCGGCAATGGCAAATATCGCGGGCTATCGTGCAATTATCGAGGCGGCAAATCATTTTCCACGGTTCTTTGCAGGGCAAATGACGGCAGCCGGAAAGATCGATCCGGCAAAGGTTCTGGTGATCGGAGCGGGTGTTGCTGGGCTTTCGTCAATAGGCGCGGCTCGCTCTTTGGGTGCGATCGTAAAAGCGTTCGATCCGCGTTCGGCGACAAAAGATCAGGTCGGCAGCATGGGCGCCGAATTTCTCGAAGTCCATGTTGCCGAAGAAGGCGAGGCCGCCGGCGGTTATGCCAAGTCCATGAGCGATTCATTTCTCAAGGCAGAAATGGCTCTGTTTGCGGCGCAGGCGATGCAGGTCGATATCATCGTTACAACCGCTCTCATTCCCGGCAAACCGGCTCCAAAGCTGATCACAAAAGGAATGGTCGAGAGCATGAAGCCCGGTTCGGTGATCGTCGATCTGGCAGCCGAGCAGGGCGGAAACTGCGCTCTGACCGAGCCCGGCAAAGTAGTAAACCACAAGGGCGTTACGATCATCGGCTATACCGATCTGCCGAGCCGAATGGCAAGCATGGCAAGCCAGCTTTACGGCTCCACCATCGTCGCTCTCCTTGAAGAACTTCGCACCGAAGACGGCGAACTGAAAGTCGATCTCAACGATCAAGTCATCCGCGGAGCTCTCGTCTTGCACAACGGCGAGATCACCTATCCGCCGCCGACGCCGCCTGCCCCGCCGGAACCCGGCGTGCCGACTCGGAGCACCGCAAGCGCC
>JACDAY010000159.1 GCA_013695195.1 Blastocatellia bacterium
AGGTCAGTTTACATCATTAAGATGAAAAATGAAATGACGCGGTTGTCATCCGAATGAAAGAGCGCGATTTGGCGCAAAATCGGCGCGCGCCCAAGTGCGCAATTCGTGTTTTTTGGAATTTTCGGCCCTTTTCCCGGCAATGCCCGTATTTACTGAGTTTGATACAGCGAAACGCCCGCTTTGATACCGCGTTTTCCCTACTTTGATACAGTGATTCCGGTAGTTTGATACAGTAATTCCCCACCCAAATTTACTGTATCAAACTGCTCACAATGGTCGCGGAGATTCGACGTTTTGTATGCTAAGATTTGAAATTGTTTACCTCGTAACATTTTTATGCTTGCCAAGAGTCGCTTATAATCCAAGGAAAAGATAAAGCTCGATGATAAGAACCGATTACGACATTGACGGAAAACCCATTGCGGAAAATTACGAAGATCATCTCATCCAATCACTAAAGGATCCGGCTTACGCTAAAGATTATTTAAATGCCGCTCTCGAAGATGACGATTATCATGTCTTCCTTCTGGCGCTTCGTGACGTTGCCAATGCATTCGGCATTACGAATCTCGCCTCAAACGCCGAGCTCAACCGCGAGAACATTTACAAAATGCTTTCGGCAAAGGGTAATCCGAGAATCTCAAGTTTAATGCCTCTTCTTCGGGCAATCGGCATCCGCCTATCGACCGAAACGGCACCGAAGACTCCAACTCCAGTGAAACAGCGCAAACCGAAAGCCGGAAAAAGCCTCATCCGGGCATAGTCACGACCCGTAAGAAATCGTCCGAGCAGAATCTTATATCCAGTTGGTGCAAGTCAATGACCAGAATCCCGAAAACCCGGTTATCGACGCATCCGGGTGAGATGCTGCGTGAAGAGTTCCTGATACCGCTCGGCATATCGCAAAAGGCATTGGCCGATGCGATCCGCGTTCCGTTTCAGCGGGTGAATGAGATAGTTACAGGAAAACGCGGCCTCACGCCAAGCACGGCGCTTCGCCTCGCCAAATTCTTCGGCATGTCCCCCGGATTCTGGCTAAACCTCCAAACCAAAACGCCTTCGATTGAACTGTCTCAATAATTAAAGACCAATTCTTCTCTTCCGAAAAACGCCTGCCTTCGTTCATCACGCTTTCACACGCCTACTTTTCTTTGCCGCAACGCGGCATTTTGACTGTAGCCGTGGCGTTTACGCCACGGAAAACGTAACAACGATCCGCGTCGCGTCAGCGACGCCTGAATCATCCGAACAAATACCGTTCGTCGTATTCGATCTCATGCAATTTCAAAAGATCAACAAATTCCTCTTCGTATGTTTGTTTATCGTGGTGCTTTCTCTGGTTCTTTATATATTCAACGACTTTTCCCGCATGTGATTTACAGACTGAGAACACACCGTAACCGTCCTGCCAAGCAAATTTGTTCATCGCCGGAAATTCATTATGTATCCAAAAGGACGAATCACCTTTCAGATATTGTGCGATCTTGCTCGGTGCGACAGACGGCGGCGAACTGATAAGTACGTGAATATGGTTATCGATTCCGCCGACCTGCAATGCCGTCATTTTATGTTTCCGGGCAATTCCGCCGATGTAAGCCCAAACGCGATTTTCTATTTCTGGCTTGATAAAATCTACACGGTTCTTCGTGCTGAAAACAATGTGGTTGTAACAGTGCGAATAGGTATTTGCCATTTTTAATCAGAAGTGTCTCCTTTATTGACCGCGGTAGCGGTTTGATGATCGTGGTACGTTTTGCCGCGTAGCAGTTTTATGATCGTGCTGCGTTTTGCCGCGTAGCGGCATTTTGATTGTAGCCGTGGCTTTCAAGCCACGGTATGGTAACAAAAAAATGGACACGTCGCGTAGCGACGATTGAAACATTGCGGCGATTTCACCCGTCGCTGACGCGACGCCGGAATCATAACGCATCCACACCGTGGGCTAAAGCACCACGGCTACATTCAAAACATCGCTACGCGATGAAGAATATCCGGAACTGGTCCGGAGCGATAGCGCCGGGTTCTTAAATGGCTTCGAATCCAATCGCTTTAAGATACTCAAAGGTGCCGTCATAGAAGTCTGATTTGCGAGTATCGTCCTTGCCATCACCGTTCGGTACGACGATTACCATTCCTTGCCGGGCTCGGGTAAGCAGCACCCGATAAGCATTCTTCAAATACTGTTTTCGCTCTGGGCTCAACACTCGCTGCCATTTCGTACCTACAAAGGAATGTGTACTCCAACCATTAGAGTAAAATCTGAAATCGGCATCCCAAGTGACGCAAGCCCAATCGAGCTCGAGTCCTTGGACATGAAATTCGGTGGCTACGTCTTCGAGAAAATATGATGAACGAACGTCATTCTTTCCTTCAAGAAACCAGTTGACGGGATTCATCGGGGACTTGATATCAATACAGTGTGCTTTTAGTCGGTGAGCGCTGGACGACGCGAGCAATCCGTATCGCTCACTTCCGCGCGCCTTTTCTCGCAACCACTCTTTAGCGGTTCTGAGATCACGAGTCAGAACTAGGGGATACTTTCTTCGGATTGAATCGTAGTACTGGGCGGCAGACTCCATTTTGACATCAAGTAATTCCTTGACGAGACCTGAAACATTTTCCGCCCGGTATGAGCGCATGGAAACCGACAGATGCAAGCGATCGTCCATGCGAACATGTTCTTTGTGCTGGATCTGACTTAGAACTTCGCCTGCCGCATATTCCGAATCCCTCAATCGGTCTGAGATGTGAATTGTCCAGTCGGGAAATGATCGATTTAAGGATTCAACCCATTCACCAATGCCCGCTTCGCCACGATTGATTTCTTGCCCACCTCCGACTAAGCAAACAATAACAGCCCAGTCTTGGTGTCGATTTAAGCATGAAATCAAAAACTCGGGTTCCGAAAACGCGAAATTCGGCTGGTTCTTTTTCCGTTTCATAAAGCTTGAAGTCTCGGATAGATTCCAAGCCCGTTGTGCTTCGTCGAAAATGGCCACATGGTCAACAGGCGCTCGGTCGTCGCTCAAATATTCGTCGCGATAATGGTGGACATTCTGGATGAAAAGCTTAACCCGTCTTGTCGCCTCGCCCTTCGAAATGCGTTCACCTTTCTCCTTGGCCCGACGGACCGTGTCACGAGCTAACGCTTCTCGCAAAATGGCAACGAGTGGACCGTTGCCAGATAGAAACACGCTTGGCGATTCCGCTTTATCAGCCATTTGCCGAGTCGCTACATCCAAACCGACCAACGTTTTTCCGGCTCCGGGTACGCCGGTAACAAAACAAATTGCTTTTTCATTGCTTTTTTTAGCATTATCGATAATTTCCGTAATTGCCATCCCAGTTTCGCGAAGGTTTTTAGCCGAAGCATCGCTTCTAGAGATATCTGCCACCGAGTGTTGGTTGTAAAGAGCGGTCGCCGCCTCAATTATCGTTGGCGTCGGTGAATATCGGCCGGCCGACCATAGTTTACAATCGATTGGATCAGTCGTGACAAATCCGAGAAGTGCATCGATAAGTGATGATAACTGTTCGGAATTAGTCAAGACTGGAGGAGAGATCAATCCGTCGACATCCACGGCGAAGTTAAAATTCGATAAACCATTATTTGCTTCAGTAGCGATCAGGATTGGAACAATTACGGGTTTATGGCTGGTCTCGTGAAAGTTCTTTAAATCTAGTGCATAGTCCCATACTTGGTCGATTGCGCTTGGAAGAAAGGCCCGTTCGCCCACCTTGTATTCCAAAACGAATATGACATTTTCGATTATTAGTACGACATCGACGCGCCGACCCATGCGGGGAATAGAATACTCGAAAAACAGTTGCCCCGTGTGACCCTGGAGGGATGGCTTCAAGTTTTCAATTTGTTGAAGCCAGGCTGCTTTCTGAGTAAGGTCAACAGCGAACGCGCTATTTCGAGACAATTCTCCAAGAATTTCATTAGAAGAGTCAGCGACAAAGCCAGAAATCGTATTCGAATAATAGTGACGTTTCATCATCGGGTGATAATGAGCAATAGCGTCTCACAAACTTTTTGAAATCCCAAGCCCGATAGCCGCACTGTAGACG
>JACDAY010000164.1 GCA_013695195.1 Blastocatellia bacterium
CATTTTTTCGCGTCACCTCGATGTCCTTATTGTTCTCCAGCGCAAGTGCTATCGCCTCGCTAACCGTCAGCGGACGCTGGTCGGCCATGTCGACCCCGACGCGGCCGAGATCGGGCAAATCGCGGTCATCGGAGCTGTACCCCGGAGCAATCGCCGGAACGCCTTTGATATTTTCGGGAGTTACTTCCTGTTTATCGTCAACGCTCGTTTCAACACCCGGCGATGGCGTTGGAGTAGGCGTGGGAGTCGCATCCTGTGCCGCCACACTGCCAAAACTCGTAAAAAATAAGAATACAATTACTATAAATAAAGCCTTGTTCATAAATACCTTTCCAAATAATTCTTCATTGGTCCCAGGGAAGCATCGGACGAGATCGCTCCGATATAGTTGTCCGGCCGTAAAAGCACATTGAATGGGTTTGCAGTGCCGAAAATTTCCGCCACTTGCGGATCAAGTTGAACGATCGCGGAGTCAACCAGATCGGCAAATTCCATTTGAATTTCTCCATCCATCGCTTTACGATCGTTTTGTCCATCCTGGAAAATAAGCAAATGAAATTTCGGTTGATGCAGCTTGTCGTAAATGCTCTTTCCATCAACTAGAAAATACGGCATCCGGTCTCCGGCTTTGATTCTGAAATTTTTATCGCCTGTATGCACGCTGAGTGAACTGTGACGATAATTGATGCCGATTTGTGAAACACGCGGAAAAGCGAATTTTTTAACCGCATCAATGCTGATAGCGAAACGGGCGATATACGGAAAAATATGTGTTCGTAAATAAGAGATAAACAATTTTGGACTGACGGCGAGTTCAAACATTCGGTCGGTTGTTTCCAAAAGATTTTTAGCGTTTTCGAGCCGTTCGTCGTTGTAAGTTTCCAAAATTTTAGCGTCAGCATTTCCCTGTAAAGCCATTGCAATTTTCCACGCCAGGTTGTATCCGTCCTGAATTCCCGTGTTCATTCCCTGCGCTCCGGCGGGCGTGTGTATGTGCGCGGAATCTCCGGCGAGAAAACATCTGCCAACGGAAAATTTATTGACGCTGCGCGTGTGGACTTTGTAGGTTGAAAACCAATTTACATTTGTGATGTCGAGGTCGAGTTCCGCGTCCTGTCTGATCTGCTCTTCGATCTCTTCATACAAAATGTCGCCTTCGTCTTTGGCAAATTCTTCTGGAAAAGTGCCGACGATGCGCCACTGATTTTCGCCCGTCATCGGGAAAAACGCGAGCATCGAATTTTTCAATAAAAAACCGTGTCCCGCATCGTGTGAAAATTTCCAATCAATTTGCACGTCGGCGACATAATACATCCGCTCGAACGTGCTTCCCTCAAACGTCAAACCGAGCGTACGGCGCACGGGGCTTTTCGCGCCGTCGCAGCCGACCAGAAATTTTGCTTCGATTGTTTCAGTTTCGCCGTTGTCTGTTTTGATGTTTGCCGTTGCGCTTGATTCGTCTTGTGTGAAACTTTCAAGTTCCGTATTCCACAAAACATCTTTGCCGTTTGCTTTGATAAAATCATACAAAATCTTTTCGTGCTTGCCCTGCTCGACAATCAAAACAAACGGATACGGACTCATACCTTTACCGATTTCGCCGAAATCAACCTCACTGCGGACTTTGCCGCCGACAACCATTCGCACTTTTCCGGCGATCGCGCCTTGCTCAATCAATTTGTCTGCCAAACCGATCTGCTCATAGATCTCCAATGTCCGCGCCTGAACGCCGATTGCCTTCGAATGCGGTGTGGTTGATTCGCTTTTATCAAAAATGATAAAATCGACACCGTACCTAACAAGCTGGCAAGCCAGCGAAAGTCCCGTTGGTCCCGCTCCGACTATAACTACATCCGTTTTCATCGCTTTCACTAAAATCGCTAATTTATTGCTTGCTAAAGAATGAGCTCGTTACCGTGGCAAACCGTCGTTTTATTCCTCCGAAAAGCCATTCTGAAAAATTTGCAACATACCTGAATATCTGCAGCTCGCTCAAATCGTCAAAAATCGAATAGAAAACCGGGACGGCCAGAAGCGTTAAAAGGAGACACAGCGTCTGCCCGCCCACGACGAGAACGCCGATTGAGCGGTTCGTTCCGGCTCCGGCACCGGATGAGACGACGAGCGGGAGCATGCCGGCAACGAGCGCGATCGTCGTCATCAGAATCGGGCGCAGCCGGTCGCGGTTCGCCTGGATAATCGCGTCGTAGCGGTTCATTCCTCTGGAACGCAGCGTATTTGTGTGGTCGATCTGCAAAATCGCATTCTTCTTTACGACGCCAAACAGCAGCAGCAGGCCGAGCCCCGAAAAGATGTTTACCGTTTGCCCGAAGAGCAGCAGGCTGAGGATTCCGAACGGTATCGAAAGCGGCAGCGTGAGCAGGATCGTTACCGGGTGGATAAACGATTCGAACTGGGCGGCCAGAACGATGTACATAAAGATAAACGAGAGCGTGATCGCGAGAGCGAAATAGTAGAGCGATTTGCCCAGCTCTTTTGACTGGCCGACATAACCCGTCGTATAACCTGACGGCAAATTAAGATCCCTTACAAATGCATCGATTTCCCCCGTGATGCTCGTTGCCGAACCTCCGGGTTTTGTATTCGCGAGCAGCGTGACTTGTCTTTGACGGTTGGTGCGCTCAATCGAGCTCGGGCCTGTGCCTTCGGAAACTTTGACGAGCCGGTCGAGCGAAACCAAACCGCTCTTTGACGAAGGAACGATTAGCCGTTTCAAACCCTCGACGTCGCTTCGATAAGCGTTTATCGCCCGAACGCGAACTTCGTACTGCTCGTTACCTTCATTAAAGGTCGTTGCTTCCTGGCCGGCGACGAGCGTATTAAGTGCCTGTGAAACATCACCGACGCGAACACCGAGATCGGCGGCCGTTGCGCGGTCGACTTCGAGCTGCACTTCCGGTTTTCCGCTGATCAAGGTTGAATCCACGTCTACGGCGTCCGGAATAGTTTTCATCTTTTCGAGAATCTTCGATGAAATCTCTTCAAGTTTTTTCAGATCCGGCCCGGCGATCAAAAACTGTACATTTGCGTTCCGGAAACCGCCGCCTGAAAACGCGGCGACCTGCTGAACGGCCGTTCGCAATTCCGCGGGGAATTTTGTCATCAGCTCGCGGGCGTCGGCCATCATTGTTTCCTGATTCTTCGGACGGTCAGTTATCTCGGCCAACTTCACATAGATCGACCCGGCGTTAACGACCTGCTGCTGTCCCCCGCCGACAGTCACGAGCGTGTCGGTGACGCCCGGCATTTTGCGGATCTCCGATGCAATGCGCTCCAGCGTTTGCGAAGTCGCACCGAGGCTGTAGCCTTCGGGCGCACGAACCGAAACCTCAAACTGCGATTGATCGTCCACCGGCAAAAAGTTCTTGCCGACGAACATAAATAGTGGAACGATCGACAAAAATACGAGAGCGCAAAGCGTGACGATAACCCAGCGGCGGCCCATCGAAAATTGGAGAAGCCACGTGTAGATTCGATCTACATGGCGAAACCAACCGGCTTGTTTTGACAGCCGTTCTTCCTTTGGCCTCTCGCGGCCTGTGTCCATCAGCTCGTCGTCCAAAATATCGGACTCCAGATCAGCTTGTCGACTTTTCGGCTTTTTCCGTTTTAGCAATCTAGCCGCGAGCATCGGCGTCAGCGTAAACGAAACAATAAGAGAAACGAAGACAGCAAACGAAGCCGTCAGGCCGAAGCTCGACATAAAGCGGCCGACGATTCCCTGCATAAACCCGATCGGTACAAAAACCGCCATCAGCGAAAGCGTTGTCGCAAACACCGCCGGGCCGATCTCCCTCGTTCCTTCTATCGCGGCCTGAAACGGATCCATCCCCTTTTCTTCGATAAACCTGAAGATATTCTCGAGCACGACTATCGCATCGTCGATCACAATGCCTACCATCAATGTCAGTGAAAGCATTGTGATCGAATTAAGCGTGTATCCCATCGCGTACATCAATCCAAATGTTGAGATGATCGACGTCGGAATGGCCAAAGCCGCAATAAACGTCGAGCGAAAGCTCCAAAGAAAAAGAAATACGACGATGGACGCCAGAATCGAGCCGACTATTAAATGCTCCTCGATGGATTCGAGCGAATTTTCGATAAATATCGAGTTGTCACCGATTATCCGCATCTGGAAATTCTTCGGCAGAGTCGGCTCGATTTCCTTGAGCCGTTCCTTGATCTCGTGGGCGACGGCGACCGTGTTTTGTCCCGATTGTTTCGAGACGATCAAAGTGACGGCAGGCTGTCCGTTGAGGCGTGCCTGCGAGCGAATCTCCTCGGCGCCGTCCTGCGTGTAACCGAGGTCTTTTATCCTGACCTGATAGTCGCCGCGCGTGGCGACAATAACATTGTCAAATTCCTCGGGCTTTTGAATCTTGCCGAGCGTTCGGACACTCGTTTCCGTTTGTCCCTCGTCAAGCCGGCCGCTCGGAAACTCTATGTTCTGAATCCGCAGAGCGTTCGAAATCTCGCCCGCGGTCACGTTATATGCCCGCATTTTGTCGGGATCGACCCAGACGTTTATCTGCCGCTCCTGCCCGCCGATGAGCGTAATCTGCCCGACGCCGTTTACCGATTCGATGCGTTCCTTGATGCGGTTTTTCGCAATCTCTGTAACTTCCCTTAGAGAAGTCGGAGCGGAAACCGTGATCCGCAAAACCGGTGTGGCATCCGTATCGAGCTTCTGCACCGTCGGCTGTTCGGCGGTTTCGGGAAGATTCGGGATAGCCGTCTGCACACGGTTTTCGACTTCCTGAGCGGCTACGTTTACGTCTTTTTCAAGAACAAACTGCACGAAAACCTGGGCAATTCCCTCGATGGAAGACGAGCGCATCTCGTCGATGCCGCTGATCGTGTTGACGGCTTCCTCAACCTTTTCCGTGATCTCCGTTTCAATTTCCTGCGGCGATGCGCCGGGATTTCGGACCGTGATCGTGATCGTCGGAAAATCGATTTTCGGAAAAAGATCGACGCCCAAACTAAGAAAAGAAAATGCTCCGACCACGACGAGCGATAAAATCAACATCGTCGCGAAAACCG
>JACDAY010000178.1 GCA_013695195.1 Blastocatellia bacterium
GATCCGCACGCCGCGAACCGGCGCTCTCTACTAGCCGTTCGACACTCAAACCGTCTTGTCTAACAAACTGAGAAGAAACGCGGGGCGTCGTAGTCTGCGATGGAATGGCTGGACTCTGTTGCGGGTACACGACAGATGCAAATGCAATAAAAGCCAGTCCCAATGGCAGAATGAATCCCGAACACAAGTTCATTAGGATCGGCTTTTTTAGACCCGGGTCATCTTTTGTTCGAAACATTAGTTTGCTTTGACTCAAGCTGAAACTGCCTCTTCATTCAGAGATTCGCTGCCGGCGAACCGCCACACAAAGTAAACCAAACCGCCGAGAAGGATCACTACAAATCCAAAAATTAGCGCTAGTGCCGCACTCCTAAACCAGGAAGTTTCGCCGCCAGACGAGGAAATAGGGGTGTTTACTTCAACGCCCGAAAAGGTAGCGGTATCAGTTTCGCCTTCGTAAGATAATTTGGTGCGCAAGACATAATTTCCTTGCGGCAAGGCAGGAATGCTCACATTATACATCCCCGGTTGGTCGCTTGCTGCCATTGTCGTGGTAGATATTATGCCATTGGCCGACTCGATCTCAATAACCGCGGGAACATTCCCCACAGGTTCGTTAGAATCAAATTTTGTGATGAACAGCCGGGCAAATGTCGCGGTATCAGGCTCCAATACCGGATGTTTGATCATCAATTCGAAATCACCCAAACGAGTGGAATGGGAAACCGTCCCTTTTTCGTTTGACGTGGTTTTCGTTTTTTGTTCGCCATGATCCTCGTCCCCATGGCCAAAAACGACCGCCGGCGAGGTAGACAATACAATTATTCCGATAAATGACAGGCGGCAAATGACTTTCCAAAACAAAATTTGCAACATAATCCAGTCATTAGATGCAAGCCCTGTGCCTGAGCGAGCGCAAAACAATTCCCTTTTTAACTATCTTAAAACGGCGCGAGGTTCGACAATATTGTTCACAATCGAGCATCGATGTCTGTTTTCAGACAGATCGAAATAGACATCGATTTTAAAAAAGATTATTCTTTATTTTTTTAATGAAAGTGCTCATACACGAACACCATTTAGCCTGGCTATATTTTCAAGCAAGATGCCTCTCAATGGCTTGCTTAAGTTCCGTAAAATCCAACGGCTTATACAATATTTCACTGCATCCTGCTTCGACGGCTTTTTCGTCAAAATTGCGATATGCGGTAAGGACGATCACAGGTATGTCGGCGGTTGTAGAAAAAGATTTCAGAAATTGTGTGGCTTGAAAACCGTCCATGTGAGGCATGGCTATGTCCATTAATATAAGATCGGGCTTATTTATCGTTGCCTTTTCGACCGCTTCTATGCCGTCGTGCGCTTCATCGACTTCGTAGCCGTATTGTTCCAGCATTATCCGCTCCATCTTCCGTGCATCATTCGAATCTTCCACCAATAAAATTCTTTTCGCCATGTATCTGCTCCTGTATACCAAAGCCTTGTGGCAATAATAAGTCGGAAAAGAGACCAAACGCAATACTAATCCGCTTTTTCGTTTAGTGCGCCTTGATCGGACGCAAATCGCCCGCATCGCCGTTCGGATCATCATAACGGATAGGGATAATAGGCGGGCGGATTTTACGGGATTTGCCTTCGCGGTTATTTTTTTGATCCAGCAAAATCCGGACTACTTTTTCCTTGCTGAAAAGTTCGCGAAGTTGAAATTCACCGATTTCCAATATCTTTTTTATAGAGCCGAACTTTACAAGCAGCATCTGCCGTTCGTTTTCATTCAAGGACGGCAAAATTGCTGCCAGCTCGTAAAAATAACCCATATCGCGGCTTTGGCGATGGGCTGAATTGGCAAGCTCATGAGCTTCATCACGCAGGATTTGCAAAACTCTCATCGCCTCGTTATTTGCGTCAAACTCTATCCGGCGGCCGTCTTCCATAATAAAATGCGAAATATCTGAGTGTTTTCCTCTCGGCTTTACCGCAGCGATCATAATAAACCTTCGGTCAGCGGAATTACCCACGCCTTTTAAAGCCGCCTTAAGATGCGATAAACCGCCGTCGATTATTACAAGATCGGGAAGATTCTCTGATTTGCGAAGAAATCTTTCTGCCGTAAATTCGTGCAGGCTTTCAAGCTCATTTATACCTTCGAAAAACCGGTATTTGTATCGCTCGATGATAAATCTTCCGTTTTGCCAGACGGACACAGCCGCCGCAAGATCGTTTCCCGAAATATGCGCGACATCAAAGGCTTCGATACGAGCAGGCTTTGTTTTCAGACCAAATATCTTCTTTAATTCACTCTGAATCTCGGACGGATTTTTTTTCGGCGAAAGGTTCTTGAGGTCGTCTTCATGCTGCGTGCGGCCGAGGGCGCGAATTGCGGTAATCGTCGTGGAATTTTCTTTTAAGACAACAATCTTCACGTTTCGCCGAAACATTTGACTCAAACGCTGCGATAATTCCCTTCTTTGCGGAAAATCACGGGACACGCGAATTTCCCGCGGCGTGTTAAACCGGTAAAATTGTTGGATCACATCAGCCAAAGCCTGTTCGGGTGGAACGCCTGACAGCGAATCGAAAACAAATATGCGCGAGCCCAGCATTCGCATCCTGCGCGTTGTAACCAAAAAGATTTTTATGTCTTCGGAATTTTCTTCGAGAATAAAAGTATCGACGGCATCATCAAGCCACACTTGTCGCCTTTTATCCTGCCAAAAACTATTTACGTTTTGATAAACATTCCGAAAAAATAATGCTCTTTCGAAATCTTCCCGGCCGGCCGCACCTCCCATGAAACTAATGATCTCCGATTCAAAGCTCTTTCTTTTGTTCCCGAGAAAAAGCCGCGCCAACTCCACGACCTCAAAATATTCAGCTCGGCCGCACAAACTTTTCACGCACGGCGCGACGCATCTTTTCGAGTAATACTGCGTGCATGGCACTTCAAAATTACCGTCAATTTCTATGTAACAAGTTCGCAGGCGAAAGGTTTGATTTAGAAAATCGATCAAAATCCTGGCCGTCGAACGCGTTAAAAACGGCCCGAAATATTCGGCATTGTCGCTTTCTATCTTCCGCGTCGCGAGAAGCCGTGGAAATGTTTCCCGTGTCAATTTTATATGCGGATAAAGCGGCTGCCCGGCAATTGAAAATCGAAATTGTTTATTTTGAGACATTAACCGGATTTTGAAACGCATCCAGCATTTCGTATATCGTGTCGAGAGAATCAGCCTGCTCGATGGTTTTATCGTCGCGCCAACGTAAAATCCGCGGAAAGCGGACCGCAACGCCCGATTTGTGCCGTGTCGATCTTTGAAGAGCCTCGAACGCGATCTCGAATACAAGCTTTGGTGTAACGCTGCGCACAGGACCGAAAGTTTCTATTGTATTGTCACGGACGTACCGGTCCACTTTACGTATTTCGGCGTCGGTCAATCCCGAATATGCCTTTGCGAACGGTACAAGATCGATTCCCTTCCAGACAGCGAAAGTATAGTCGGTAAAGAGGTTTGCCCGTTTCCCCGTGCCTTTTTGCGCATAAATGAGGACGGCATCGATTGTCAGCGGATCGATTTTCCATTTCCACCAATCGCCGCGATGCCGTCCCGTCCGGTAGGGCGATTCCAGGCGTTTGAGCATAAAGCCTTCGACACCAAGCACCCGGCTTTTTTCGCGAGCAATGCCAAGATCGTTCCAACTAGCGCCCGCGACAGATTCGGTAACATTCAAAACCTGCCGGGCTTCCGGTCTCAGATTATTTACTAGTTTTTCTAGAAATTCCCTTCGCGTTTTGAAGTCAAAAGTCCTTATATCGCGTCCCTCAAATTCCATTAGATCATAACACTGGAGGATCACGGGGACCTCGGCCAGAATTTTCGCCGAGAGGTTTTTGCGCCCGATCCTTTTTTGCAGTTCGGTAAAAGGCAGCACGCGGCCATCTTTCCACGGCAGAATTTCTCCGTCCAGCACGCTTCCGTTCGGCAGCTGAGCGGCGGCAGCTGCAATCTCCGGGAACCGCTCCGTTATAAGATCTTCGCCTCGCGACCAGACAAAAACTTCTTCCTTTCGCTTGATAACCTGTGCGCGAATTCCGTCCCATTTCCACTCCGCTTGCCATTCGGACGTCTGGCCCAAATCCGCGGGCGCAAAGTCCATCTGATGAGCCAGATGAAAAGGAAACGGCCGCGCGATCGGTGTTTCATCCGAATCCATTGCAGGATCGATCAAATGGCTGAAAAATTCCGATGTCGGCTCCCAATCGCCCATCGCGCGATGGGTGATTATGTCGGCCGGAAGCTCCGATATCTGGGAAAGCGCCCGAACGACAAGCTGTTGTGAAACGCCGATTCGAAAACTGCCCGAGATCAATTTGTTATAAACAAGACGCTGCGAATAATTCATTTGCGACCACGCCGCGAAAACCTCAGTTCTCTGAATTTCTTCTGCCGAAGTCCGCAAAGGCAGCAGGCGTTGTTCGACCAGAATATGAAGCGGAGTTTCGTCAACCGTGGTATTATTCGGCAAAAGCAAGGCTATCGTTTCGGCACTGTCGCCGACAGTGTCCCGCGATTCCAGATAAAGCCATTCGGGAATTCCAGCCAGCTCAATCGCCCACTCCCGAAGCTTTTTTGAAGGAATGATCTGACGCGGTTTGCGTCCCGACAGAAAATAAAAAGCCCACGCCGCATCGCGAGCGTCAGCCTGATCGAAATAAAACCGCATCGCTTCGATCTTCTCGTTGGTTTTGTTCGTCTGATCAAGCTCGACGTAAAGTTCCGTAAAAAGCTTCATTCTGTAAATTAGGGAGTCAGGATTATGAACATAAACTTTATATCAATTCACGGCAGAAAAGACTTTTTCACAATTATGAATTAACACTACTTTTGCTAGTGGAGCAGTCAAAAAATGCTCCGGGCTTTAGCCCAATCAAAAGAATAAATCCTATACAGTCTGATAATTTGGCATAAAGCCTTTTTGTTCTAAACCAAACCTCCAGCTAAAGCTGGAGGCAATTCATAAAGCAAATGGTTAATTTCATTCGTGCTCACCCGTGTTTACAATTTCTTCCTCTGCATCATCGCCGATAAATTGTGTTTTTAGCGGAACCGCATTCTGTCCGTTTTCATTCAGCCACCGCACGACTTCTTCAATAAAGCCGTGCGTAACATAAACTGTTTCCGCTTCGCTCATCTGGATTGCTCTCAGCAATTCCGGCCAGTCGGCATGATCCGACAGGACAAATCCGCGGTCGACCGCACGCTGCCGCCTTGCTCCTCGGACCATCATCCACCCGGAAGCAAAACCGGTAGAATGGCTGCCAAAACGCCGAAGCCAGGTAGATGCTTGAGCTGAAGGCGGTGCGACGATCAACGAACCTGAAAAATCCCTTTTATTCCCGACCGACCCGACATACTGCGTTTCGGGCATATCGACGCCTGATTCGCGGTAAGCATCAGTCAACCTCTCAACCGCACCGTGCGTGAAAATCCTGCCAATGGAGCGGTCGATACCGTTCATCACTCTTTGAGATTTACCGAGCGAGTACGCAAAAATAACCGAAGCCTTTCCTTTTTCCTGATTTCTACGCCACCAGGAATTTATCTCCGAAAAAACGAATTTCGTCGGCTGCCATCTGTAGATCGGCAGGCCAAATGTCGCCTCGGTAATAAAGTGATGGCACTTAATAGGCTCGAACGGAGCGCACGTCTCATCGGGCATCAGCTTATAATCGCCGGAGACGACCCATATCTCGCCTTTAAATTCAACCCGCACCTGCGACGAGCCAAGCACATGCCCGGCCGGGTGAAAGGAGACCTTAACGCCGTTGAAAAGACCTATTTCACCGTATTTTTGTGTTGAGATTTTTGCCTCGTCGCCAAGACGGATTCGTGAAAGGCGTTCGCCTTCTGCCGGAACGAGATAATCCTCATTGCCGCGATACGTATGATCGGCATGAGCATGCGTGAGAACAGCTCTCTTTACAGGCTTCCACGGGTCGATATAAAAATCACCCTGCCTGCAATACAAGCCGCGATCAGTCAAAGTAACCAGGCCGCTCTTCATCCATATATTTTACATTATTGTAAGCAATAGGCGACATCTTCAGCTTAGGAGAGGTAGACCTCCTGATTTCTGACTTCTGTAAAGAATCTCTTATAGAAGAATTCGGTCACTACCATTCCCGGTTCTGAAATTGATTTGCTTATCCGGCCGGTGTGAATGTATATTATAAAATCGAAACGGTGAATCAAACCTTCGTTTCCAGTGGCAGCCGGTGTGAGAACGGTTTTCACGAATTGGCAGGTGCGGTGCACTTCCGCGTTGCTGCACCTGCACGCTTAAAATCATTCCGGCCGTGAGAAATGCTACCTCGCGGCCTCTTTCTTTATAAATCGAAAAACGGATGAAGAGTCGAATAATCCCGGTAAAACTTCAGCGGCCCATTTCCGAATATGAGATTCGCGTCGGCCATGACCTGCTGGACGGCTGCGGCGAATGGGCAAAGAATCTTTTAAGTGAAAAACCGGGCCGGACAGCGCTCGTCTCGAATAGAAAAATCTTCGGCCTTTATGGCGACACGGTAAAAAATAGCCTGGTAAATGCAGGCTTTCAAGTTTCCGTTTGTTTGATCGGGGACGGCGAGAAGCATAAGAACTTTCAGACTTTACGGCAAACACTCGAGTTTTTTGGCGAAAAACGCTTTTCCCGTTCAGATACGGTCATCGCTCTCGGCGGCGGAGTTGTAGGCGATCTTGCAGGTTTTGCCGCGTCGATATACTTGCGCGGAATTACTTTTCTGCAAATTCCCACGACGCTTCTCGCGATGATAGATTCGTCGGTCGGCGGAAAAACAGCCGTGAATTCGGGTTTTGGCAAGAATCTGATAGGTTCATTTTACCAGCCGAACGGTGTATTGGCCGATATTAAAACGCTAGGGACTTTGCCGAAACGGGAAGTAACGGCGGGATTTTGTGAAGCCGTAAAACAGGGAGCCGTCGGAGGTGAGAAACTTTTCGATCTTACAGCCGGTTTCCTTGAAAAATATCAGCCGCTCGATAACAGAAAACGGTTGGCAGATCAGGGTTTCCTTAACGAATTTGAGAATTTGTTGGCCGCGCATATTAATTTTAAGGTGGAAATTGTAAGGAATGATGAAAGGGAAGCTGTCGAAAACACCGACAAAAGCTCGCGAAAAATTCTGAATTTTGGTCACACGCTGGCTCATTCACTTGAAAAAGTTACCGATTACCGTTATCTGAAACATGGCGAAGCCGTAGGCTATGGAATTATGTTTGCGGCCCTTCTTTCAAAAAAACTTGGACTTTTACCGGAAAATCAGGTAAAATCTTTGAACGATGTTGTGCATCGCACCGGGAAACTTCCCTCGATAAGCCACATCGATCCTGAAATAGTTTTCGATACCTTCAAATACGATAAAAAATTGGTCAATGACTCGCTGCATTGGATTCTTCTAAATGGAATCGGTAAACCTATTATTTTCCCGCACGCTAATATCCCGCATTTAACACTGATGACTGCTCTAGAGGAAATCATCGGGGGTTAAGATACTCAAAGGTAGTCCCGTTGAGGAGTTTATTAAAATGTATAATTTAGAAAATAACCGTCAATCGGAACGCGGCGGAGCCGGTATAAAGTTCCTGCTTGTTGCTTTGGTCCTGGTTCTGTGCGCAAATGCCGGATACAATTACGTTCCGGTGGCCTTTGAAGGGGCGAGTTTCCGGCAGGAAATGGATACTGCCGTTGTCAAGGGCCTGGCGGCTTCGGGCCAGATAAAACCGATGGACACCGTCAAAGCCACCATACAAAAAGCGGCGAGGGATTATAACATACCGGCCGACGCTTATATAGATATAAAGCCTGCCGGCTCGGTAATACAAGCCCATGTCGTCTATACAAAGCCTGTCAACATACTTCCGTTCGGGCTTTATAAATATTCGTACAATTTCGATTACCTTGCGAGACCGACCGGCTTTTTATTAAAACAATAACGAATAGTTAGACAGCCGCAGCGGCGAGAGCTTCGCGGATTTTTGCAGGTTGTATTTGAATCAGGCTTTGCGGAGCATCCGCCAACCAAGTTGACGGGCAGACGCCGCATGTAGTGCATTTCTCAACAGCCGGGCACGGAAGGCTTGAAAGAGCTTTCTGTGCTTTTTTGTGCTCGGTTTTCAAGAATTCAAAAGAAAGGCCCGAATCGACAATCGACCAGGGGAGAAATTCATCGTAGCTTCGGGTTCGGGATGTGTGAAACAACGGATCTGTGCCGGTTTCGCGCAGAGCTTTGTCCAGATCACCGCTATATCTAGCTGCCGCTTCGATGACCTTTGCAACCGACCGGTCGCCGGAAGAAAAAAGAGCCTGCTCATGTGCGATGCGGGCGGACATAAAGCGGACTTCTACATTTGGAATTCGGGAAAGCCCTTTGCACACGTATTTTATGCGTCGTTTTAGTTCCTTTTCGCCGCAGATCGCGTCCCATTGAAGCGGTGTATTCGGCTTGGGGACAAAACCATTTAGCGATGGAATTATTTTCCCGGCTCTGCCAAATTTTTTGCCGGCTTCGAGCATTCGATTCTTTATGCGCTCGACCAGAACAAACATCTCCTCCAGGTCTTCCTGGGTTTCGGTCGGCAGCCCGACCATCATATACAACTTGACGGTCAGCATTCCGCGGTCGAAAACGGCTCCGCAAATATCGACTATCTCGTCATTCGTCAGGTTTTTGTTGATAACGCGGCGAAGCCTGTCCGAGCCTGTTTCAGGCGCAACGGCAATCTGCTGATCTTTCGATTCCACCAGGGCGTCGAGCAGTTCGTCCGAGATCTGATCGAGCCGCAACGACGACACCGAAATCCTATAGTCCATTGACCGAAGCTCGCGAAGAATCGTGGAAATTTCAGGATGGTCGCAAACGGCTGTCGAGACGAGGCCGATCTTGTTAGTTTTGTGCCGCCATTCGCGGGCTTTAGCTAATATGTCTTTGGCTGGAACGACGCGCGGCGGGTAGTAATTGTATCCTGCCCAGCAAAACCGGCAGCCCTGCGAGCATCCGCGTGAAATCTCGACAAGCAGCCGCTCACCCATTTCAGCCTCCGGCGACCAGATCGAGGTCGACGGACAGAAAATTTCCTGGTTGACGAGAAAGTCCGCCAGTTCTGTCTCGCCGCGTTTTATCGCACGGCGGAGCGTTCCTTCCTTAGGATTTACGGATGCAAGGGCACGCCCGACCCGGCGGGGCACTGTTTTTTCATTCGGTATATAATCGAAGACTGTTCCGTCGTCATTGTAGATTACATCATAAAGTGATGGGACATAAAATCCACGCCCGATCCCGGCCAGAGCTAAAAGTATTTCGTCCTTTGTTTCATTTTCGACGATCGCATCGACCAGTTGAAATGCAAGAATTTCTCCTTCGCCGACCGCGATGATGTCCGTGAAATCGGCTATCGGCTCGGGGTTCAAAAACGAAGCCGCGCCGCCCATGACGATAAGCGGGTGAAAATGGTTGCGGTCCTTAGACCAAACCGGAATGCCCGAAAGCTGAAGCATCCTGGCCATATTTAAGTAATCGGTTTCAAACGAGATCGAGAATGCAACAACATCAAAATTACGGACTGGCGTTTGCGTTTCCAGTGAAAGCAGTGGGGTACGTGATTTTTCGTATTCCGGCATTTCCGATTTGTCGGGCAAAAATACTCGTTCGCACGAAACATCGGGGATGCTGTTAAACAGGTCATACATTGTATGAAGGCCCAGATTGGCCATCCCGATCTCATGCGTGTTTGGATAACACAAGGCAATGCGAAGCCCGCAGCCATGCTTGATTACATACCCTTCCTCGCTTTCGAGTTTCTTCTTGTTGCTATCTATAATTCGTCTGCTCATATAATCTACAAACAATTAGAGTATCAATTATCTGCGCTTTTACAAAAGAAAAGTAATTAACATTAACTAAAAGGCTGTACTACCCGCGTTAGCGGTGGCTGGAATTTAGCCGTGGATGTTAACCCACGGTGAATAATGAAAAATATCCATAGTCATCAGCGACGACTGAATTCTGAAAATTTAAAGTTCAAGCGTCGCTGACGCGACGCTTGAACTTGGGGGTCAATTACCCGTGGGTTAAAACCCACGGGTAAATTCAATTTGTCGCTACGCGACGTTTTCTAACTCATCATTGCTTTGTCGACTTCGGCTCTTTTGGCTTTGGCGAAGTAACAAACGGGCGATGCTGAACGGTGTATTGTTTGTTGTCATAGTTGCCGTCGCCATCAACATCAACCATGACTTCGAGTTTATATTTCTTGCCGGGCTCGTGTTTTGCAGTTAGGTCATAGGCAAGGCTGTATTGACTTCGCAGCAAGCCGTTGATCGTTTGCAGATAGGCCGGTATTTCGCTCTCGAACGTCATTTCAAAATGCATTCCGCCGGATTCCTTGGCGAATGTGTTCATCGCATTTTTTGCCTGAAGAAAAGTCAGCCGGCCGGGCATTCCGGTAATGCCGTCTGTCGCCGACAGCTGGCTTTCATATTTCTTGTAAAAAAGATTGCCGGTGCTAATGATATATATCGGAATCCCGGCTTCCTGAATTACCTTTCGCACCTCACCATAATTGATCCTGCTGAACGTATCGATTCCCGAGGCAACCAGAATTATCGCCCGGCGTTTGGATTGAACATCTACCATGCCGCCGTATTGCGCTGTTCTGGATTCGGAATTTTCCAGCACTACCGAATCGCCCTTTCCGCCGACCAGCGAGAATTTTATCGCATCAAAGAGGTTGTTTTCACGAAATGCCGGGCGGTTACGCAAAAGCAGCTCGATGGTTTGCCGGATGCGGTTAGGGTCGTTTGTAAAATCGGTGATCGGTGTAGGGCGCATATCAAATGCAATGACCGAAGCAAAATCGCCGGGCGGTTTGATAAACCTGGTCAGAAAAAGCGAGACAGGCCGGATCGTTTCATAAATTCCCGGCTCGAAATAACCTCCCGCGGCCCTGCCCAGAACCTCTGACCATTTACTGTATTCGAGGACAAGAGTAACTGTGATCGGGGATTCCGGCGTAGTGAAACTAGATATTGACTGCTTCGTGCCATTTTCGAAGATGCCGAAGTTTTCTTTTTTTAGGCCGTTGATTATCTGGCCGGTTTTTTTATTATAAACAACGGCATCTACATTCACGATATCGGTATCGACATTCAGTACGCCTTCCTCGACAGTGGCATTCTTTTCTTCCTCAAGCCGTTTCTTTTCTTCCTCTTCAGCCTTTAATTCCTCGGCGGTTTTTGGTTTTGGACGCTGATTTTTTTTATCGTTTCCTTTCGGGTCGGGCCGCTGCGGACGCGATTGGGCAGCGACATTAGTGCTGAAAGCGCAAAGTATGAACGCGAGGAAGCACAGGAAAAGGCCGGATCTTGAAAAAGCAGATTGCATAAAATTATATCCTTGAGCGAAGGCTTGCTCCTTAGATACAAATTGTCCGCTTTTGGTTGGTTTTAATCAAGAAGAAGGAGCTCGTGGTAAAACTGAAATAAATCGTCGCGTAGCGATAAGACTATAGCCGTGGGTTGAAACCCTCCGGCTAAATTCAGTCCACAGCTAACTCGGTTCAAATGCACCCTAAATTAAGCCGGTTCGATCTCGATTTTTACATCGAAAGTCCCGGAATTGTCATTGAGATTTCCTTCGTTTACGCCGAGGAACAAAGTGCCGTCACGCGTAGCGGTAAATTCGCGTTCGGCCCCGACGTATATGAATTCGTTATTGTCGTCGCCTATGACGGCAATCAAGGCTCCGGTCGGCACGTTTTTTAGCAATTTCGACTCATCGGCGAGATCATACGAACCTGAAGGGCCGGTCGAATTTCCGCGGCCGAGCGATATATTGCCGCCACCGGTAATCCGGATCTTCTGGCCTTTTTTTACAACCCAGCCGGAGTTTGTCCAGCCGTTCCCGGTGTTGTCGGCAAGCACTTTTACACCGATCTCCACAGGCTTTACATTCGAAATGCCCTTGTTGGTTTTACCGGCAGGAATCGTTTGGCGGGTTGTTTGAGGCGAAACAACCTGCGGAGAAACTTTAACAGGAGGCTTCGTATCTGCTATCTGCGGATCATCTTCATTTACAATATTTGCCGCCGTTCTGTCGGAAACAGTTACGATTTCGGGCTTTGAGACCAGCGGTTCGAATTGGATCGATTCGATCTCGGCCGCAGTGAATGCCATCTCACGCCTTCGCGGGCCTTCGCCGACCGCGACAACGAATTTCCCGCCGTTAAAGCTGACGATCCTGCCTTTTATAATTCCTCCGTCCTTTAGACGAATCGTGTCCGCAAATGCCGCGAACGCCAGCGATGCAAATAAACACAAAGTCAGGAACAGTCGAGAAACATTTAATTTACGAAGCATTTTTCCTCCATTTCAGGCTGTGGGAAGAGGGTGAATTACCTAATTACTGATGCTGAAACGATCATTTTTGGTTGTCGCAATTGTGTCCGAATCAAACGATTAAAATTATAGCTGATTTATTCACTTTACCCGTTATTTAATTCTATTTTTAGTATTAGAATTAGTTTGTGCAAGATATCCGTGTCTTATCCGTTCTCATATTACGGCTTATCGAACACAGTCGGATCTGTGCATTCGAATTTTGAATTATAAGTTTATATAACGAAAAAGGGGGAATGATGAAAAATACACCGATAAAAATTTGGATACTTTCGATTGCTGTCATTGCATTTACGGGTGCGGGCGTTTTTGCTCAGCGGGACAGGCTCGGCACTTCGCAGTGGAAGCTTGTCCAGATAAACGGACGAGCCGTAACCAACTCAAACGCTTATTTCGAGATCGAACGCGGCGGCGCTAGATTTACCGGCGATACGGGCTGCAACCGGATGTTCGGCAGGGTGGAGGTTTCGAGTAATCGAGTCAACTTTTCTAATATCGGCACCACCAAACGGATGTGCAAGATGATGCCTGGAAATGTGCCCGAACCTGCATTTGTCAATGCTTTGAATAATGTCGTCCGTTATCAGCGGAACGGCAATACGCTTGAACTTTACGACCGCCGCGGACGCGATATAGTGAAATTTAAGCGTATGGTCAAACAAGCGCCTGAGGAGAGCGAACCGGCTCCCGCGCGGCTTGAAGACAAAAAGTGGTTTCTCGAATCGATAAAAGGCAGTCGGACGCTTGTTCCTGTAAAGGATGCCTTTGTCGTATTCGATCCGAATAAGAGAAGCGCGGGTGGAAACACCGGATGTAACGTTTTTGGCGGAGAGTATTCCGCGACGGACAAAACTATAAAAATAACGGAAATAATTTCGACCTTTCGTGCCTGTATCGAGGATAGCAGAATGAACGTGGAACGTGAGTTTTTGGACGGCTTGCGAGACACGGCCCGGTACGAGATCAGAGACGGCCGGCTGTTTTTATATCGTGGAATTATGCTTCTTCTGACGCTTAGAGGCGAGGCTAAATGATTCGAAATTTAATGAAAAGGTTGGTTTTTCGTCTTTCGATAGCAGCAAACATCCGGTTTTTTCACCTTTATAGAAATTATTTCAAATCTATCCCAGCTTTCTTCTAATAATATCGGCGAGCCGGCTCGCCTGGCCTTCGATTGCGTTTTGATCTTCGCCCTCGATCATCACCCGGGCAAGATTTTCCGTACCCGAGTATCGCAGGAGTAATCTACCATTGCCACTGAGTTCCCGTTCGACTATTTTTGAAACCTGAACAAGTTCATCAATGCTTTCGAAAGGATGTTTTTCACGAACCTTTATATTTACCAAAACCTGCGGGAACCTTGTAAAGCCTGTTGTCATTTCAGAAAAAAGAGAGTTCTTTACACGAATAGCTTTAAGCAGGAAAAGAGCGGTCATCATTCCATCGCCGACGAGGCTTTTTTCGGGGAAAATCAAGTGGCCCGACTGTTCGCCGCCGATCTCGGAATTAGTCTTCAAGAGTTCTTCCAGCACATATTTATCCCCGACAGCAGCCCGGAGAAGCTTTAAATTCCTTGAAGCCAGGGCGATTTCGAGGCCAATATTACTCATTACCGTTGCAACGACAGTTTCATTTTTTAATTTTTCGTGATCCTGAAAGTACTGGGCCATAATCCAAAGGGCTGCGTCGCCGTCGACGATCTTCCCTTTTTCATCCACGAAGAGAGCCCGGTCGGCATCTCCGTCAAACGCGACGCCGAAATCCGCGTTTTCCTGCAAAACTTTCGCCTGCAGATGCTCGAGATGAAGCGAGCCGCACTCTTTGTTAATGTTCCGGCCGTCAGGTTTGTCGTTTATCACAATGACATCGGCGCCGAAGGATCTAAAAAGATCCGGCGCCAGGCTGTATGCGGCTCCGTTTGCGCAATCGATTACCATTTTGTATCCGTTCAGGCGCAAGCCGTCGAATTCGCCTCTCAGATACTCCAGATAATCATTCTGGAACCTGTCTGCATTCGCCGATTCTGCCGGAGCATCTTCAAATAAATATGTCGAGGCGCGCTCGGCAGCGATATCGGTTTCAATTGTTTTCTCGATATTTTCGTCGATCTTTTTGCCCGTTGATGAGAAAATTTTTAGCCCGTTGTCTTCGTACGGATTGTGTGAGGCACTTATAACGATTCCGGCGTCGAAACGATGCCTTTGCGTCAGAAACGCAACGCCGGGAGTGGTGATAACGCCGGCGGATTGGCATTCGGCGCCTCTTGAACACGCACCCTCGTGAAAAGCTTTTTCTATCCACACTCCGGAGTCACGAGTGTCTCTGCCTGTAATGAATCGGGGATTTTTACCTAATGTTTCTCGGTATTGCTTTGCAAGAGAGCGGCCGACGATGCAAACAGTCTCAGCATCAAGCGGAAATGTACCCGCACGGCCGCGAATACCGTCCGTGCCAAAGAGTTTTTTCATAGAGGTTTTTAGACTATTAGAATTCGTTTATTTTATACAGTAGGCTTCGAACACTTCAACCGCAAGGCGGCCATAATTCTTTCTTGTGGAAACCATAAATATTTTTCTATTTAATTTGACAACCTTTCACAAAATGAGAGAATCTTTATCAACGCGGGCCTTTCACAACCTGCAACCAATCTTACCCGAAACTCTTCCAACTTGTTGCCGATTATGAAGAAAGAGATCTTTCAAGCTTTTTTGTTCGCCTTTACAGCGGCGGTTACTTCGTTTTCTCAGACGGTTCAAATGGAACCGACGCCGACACCTGTTAAAGTAGTCATTACAAATACAATGCCTCCGATAAAACCGGCGGCTACACCTGTGCCAAAACCGTCGCAAACTCCAATTATCGTGGGAAGTAACAGCGCGCCTCAACAGGCACCGAGTCAAAACTTTAATAGTCGTTCAATGAGTTTTGGGCAGATAAAAAGCAGAATCGCGGAAGCAAAAAGACAAATGCAAACTCGCCCGATTGCGACTGCTATGTCCGAAGGCACCGTAATGACTGATTTCGTTCGCGTCGCGTTTCATAATTGGAAAACCCGGCAACTCGATTACGTCGTGATGACAAAGGAGTCATTTCTGGATACCGATGCAGAAAAGCAGACTGTTTCCCAAAATGGAACACGTCTTTCGGTACGCACGATTCGTGGGAACGGTGTAAATACGCCAATCGTTCTGATAGATGAAAATGGCGAAACGCACCAACCGCTGCTTGTCCAGTATCCCGTAGAAAAGTTCGGCAAGTATGTCGAGACGGCCTATTATATGTCGACACATCCCGGCCTTGTTACGCCGGAAGTTGTCAACGCCGGGAGATATTATGTCAGGAATGTGATCGAAATCGCTCGCGACAAGCTTCGCGAAAAAGGCATTGTGATCCAGCCGAAGGTCGCCGACATTGCGGAACGCCTTGCCGCCGTCGAACATGTCGACCACCAGCGCTTTCGAGCCGAGTATCATCCGAACATATATAACGACGTTTATGCTCTTTTTGCTCTCAACGAAGAACAGACGTACCGCTATTCCGTAAGCTCTGCCGGCGCAGGCGGAATGGTCCAGATGATCCCTGCAACTTATAGAATGGTTCGTTCATGGCACTATAACGTGCCCCTTATGCCTGATTTCGTCGAGGGAATGAGAAATCACGTAAACGCTTCCCAGGCGATGCTGTTGTATATGCAGCGCACCTGGAACGATCTGATCGCCAATCCGACGGTTGCGGGCGCTCTTCTAGAAGGTATCGCTACTCCTGAGCAGTTAATGGCGGCCGGTTACAATTCAAATCCGGCACGTCTTGCCGGGTATATCCAACGTGGCGGCGAAAATTGGACAAACTTGATTCCCAGGGAAACGAAGATCTACCTTCAGATTTATGAATCGGTGGATCGTTGGGTGCCAATGAAACCGAGAACAAGATAGTTTTTTGTTTTTCTTGTTTCTTGTATTTCGTAGTCAAATCTTTTGTATGGCGGATAGTCTCGCCATTTTTTCACCCACAAGCTGTTTATAAGGTTTTTAACTTCCCCGCCTCGGCCCGGACATCGGCAAATGTTTTCGAAACAAGGTGCTCGCCGGAAAAAAAAGCGTTATTCGTAACTTCGAAAATCAGAAACGGTGGAGGTTCAAACTTGCATGAAGCTTCAATATTTTCGAACTCGATTTTCGAGATATTAAGCCCCCAAAGCTCGCCTATATATACATCAAATGCAAACATTTTCGAATCGAATTCGTGAGCATAACGATTTTTTCGAATCTCGCAGCCTTCGAAAAGCTTGAACCTGTCATATTCCGCGTCGTCAAGATAAATTTCTGCGATCTTCAATACCGCCAAATCATTTTCTGCCTGCGGGAAGCGCTGCTGCAGAATCCGAGTCCACGCGCGCGTTTGCGGATCGCGGATCGACCGCAACCGTATTCGCGTATTGGCGATATAGTTGTCGAATATTTGAATATGGCTGCTCGCACGCGTTAGCGGCTCAGGCAGCGATTCCACCAAAAATGTCCTTTGAAATTCGGTTTTGTGAGTTTTGTCCATTTTCAATTAATTTACTATACTTTGGGTTTTGATCGTGCCGGAAGTAAGCGTTTTTAAATGGAAAACCTGCCGGCTGGGAGATAATTATGAGAATCAAGATATTATTCGTTTTTACATTTTTCGTTTTTTCCATCTTAATTTTGGCCTGCGGCGGTTCCGACACCGCTGTAAATTCGACAAATACAAATTCGTCTGCCGCAAATGCCGCCAGGAACAACACAAATAATCCGTTGGCAGTTTCGACGCCGGCGCCGGAGCAGACAACTAATAACGCACCAACTTTAACTCCCGTTTTCAAAGCGTATTGCGCGGCTATGATAAAAAAGGACGATGCGGCTCTTCGCAAAGTTTATTCACAGGATACGATCCAATATTTTGAAGAGGAAATGAAGGCCGATGGAGAAAAATCACTTGCTGCGTTCCTGGCCGACGAACAGGTTTCAGACAAACTTTGCGAAGTGCGTAATGAACAAATTCAGGGCGACAACGCGGTAGGTGAAATCCGAACGGAAGGCTATCCGAACGGTATAAAGGTGGCCTTCGTCAAGGAAAACGGCGAATGGAAGCTGACGAATAAGGCTCCGAACGTCGAGGCACTGAAACACTCCGCGGCAAATTCGAGCAGATAGGCAAATAAGAATAGAACATGCATTGCACGGATTTTCGCGGATCTGAAATAAGTCAGAACCGCCTGCGTTAGAGGGTGGGTTCTTTACCCGGAGCCTAATAACCGGTTCTGACATGATCCGCCGGTTTTAACTTTGACTGAACACTAGCTCTAAATTCAGATCCGCGAAAATCCGTTTTGATCCGCTCAATCCGCGTTCTATTTCCTAATTCCGCTTTTGGGTTAACTCGAAGTTCCCTTTGCCTCAGCGCTTTGATAAGGCGGTAATGTTACGCGCGCCGCTTTTTCTTTTTTCAAACCGAGTGCCCAATCCGCCTGCATCAGCGTGTGGATGTCGCGCGTTCCTTCATAAATGATCGCCGCCTTGCAGTTACGCAGGTACCTTTCGACCGGGTAATCGTTCGTATAGCCATTCGCCCCGTGAATCTCGATCGCCATCGATGCGGCCTGCTCAGATCGAACCGTCGCCTGCCATTTCGCAAGGCTTGCCGCTTTCGCACTCGGTTTTCCGTGATTTTTCAAATAGCCGGTTTTTAGCCACAAAAGGCGGGACATTTGGTAATCGGCTTCCATGTTGGCAATTTTCTGTTTTACGAGTTGGAAATTGCCTATCTTCTGTCCCTGTACCTCGCGCGTATTTGCGTACGCAACAGAGGCGTCCCGCGAAGCGCGTATCACGCCGGTCGCACCCGAAGCAACTGTATAGCGTCCATTTTCAAGCGAAAACATAGCGATCTTAAAACCTTCCCCTTCGTTGCCGAGCATATTCACCTGCGGCACGCGAACGTCCTGGAGCGAGAAGTACCCCGTATTTCCGGCGCGGATACCGAGCTTACCGTGCAATGTTCCGCTCGAAAATCCCGCCATCGAGCGTTCAACAATAAAACAGCTTAATCCGGAATGATCCCGGACTTTTTGTTTTTCCTGATCGGTCCAGCAAAAAAATAAGAAATGATCGGCAACATCGCCCAGACTTATCCACATCTTTTCGCCGTTCAATATCCAGTCATCGCCGTCACGTTTAGCGCTGGAACGCATCCCGATCACATCCGATCCGGCGTTCGGCTCGGTCAACCCAAACGTCGCGATCTTTTCGCCCTTCGCCTGCGGAACCAAATACTTCTGCTTCTGCTCCTCGGTTCCCCAACTGTAAACACTCAAACTGTTCAGCCCGACATGCACCGACATCGCCACCCGCAAAAACGTATCGCAAGCCTCAAGCTCCTCACAAACGATCCCGAGCGATATATAGTCAAAACCCGCCCCTCCATAATGCTCCGGAATGCAAACGCCCAACAGCCCAAGCTCCGCCATCTTGTCAAAAATCGACCGCTCAAAATGCGACTTCTCGTCCCATTCCTTTATATACGGCGCCACCTCGCCCGCCACAAATTCGCGGACGGTATTTTGTAAAGCACGATGTTCTTCAGTCAATTCAAAATCAATCACAGCTTGGTTAGTTTCCTCTCGATAATTAATACGATTAAGTATTTTGTTAGACAATTTTAGCATCTTCGATAAATTTAGACGAACGTGTTCAAATAAATTTTATCTGAAGTCGGGAGTATGGAGATGTCAGCGTACAACGAAAAACCTAGGAGAAACAGAAAGGTTCCATGAATGTGATACTTCCGATAAGTAAGAAGGTGTGGGAACTACCTTTGTC
>JACDAY010000211.1 GCA_013695195.1 Blastocatellia bacterium
GCATGAAACGTCGAACGACTCCGAGCTGACTTACCGCAAAAATCTTGCCCGTTCTGTTGGTTGGTATTGGCATTTTATGGGCATTTTATGGATTGTTTTATTTGTATTGCTCGGTTTTTGGAAATAGGTTACAGAGAATGGACAATTGAAAACGAAACTAACATAAAGAATTTGTAAACTTGCGTTCTTCCTTCTTCATTTTCCATTTTCCATTTTCAATTGTGCATTTTCTATGGAGCTTCTCCAAATCTTTCCCCATCTTAACGCGGCCTTGAACGCCTCAAGCGGCGTTTTTTTGATATTTGGCTTTTATTTTATTTTGAAAACACAGGTGCACAAGCACAGAATGTGCATGATTTCTGCAAGTGTAATTTCTGCCTTGTTTCTTATCTCGTACGTTACTCATCATGTAATCCGCACGTCGTATTTCGGGCTTGGAACTACAAAATTTACCGGCGAAGGTATCGTCCGTCCTATTTATTTCACGATCCTGACCTCGCATACTATTCTAGCGACAATGGTCGCCCCATTCGTCATACTGACATTGGTTCGGGCCTTAAAAGGCAGGTTCGACGCGCACAAAAAAATTGCACGCCTTGTTTATCCTGTTTGGCTATACGTATCTGCCACCGGTGTTATTGTTTACCTGATGCTTTACCAATTCTACCCGACACGCTAAAAATGTATTCATGCCTTGAAAACAAAAAGTAAAGTGTGATAGATTTATTATTGTTGAAAAGTTGATCGCCGAAGTTGTTCCATTCCAGGAACAACGCGGGGGAACCAATCGTTTTACCTTAAAATGTAAAACAGGGGCGAAGCGTTAAAGTTGAAATGACGCAGGGATAATCTTTCGTTCCTAGCCCGTCAGCTAACCTCGTAGGTGTGGCAAAGAAGTTACTGCATTACTTTTGTGATAAACGTCGCGATTTTGTGTGTGCTTCGCGCTCTGTTTTTCAACACATCAAGCAGGCATCCAGTCTTCTCAAAGGGAAAAGTTCCGCGCTTCTCACGCGGAACTTTTTTTGTTCCAAAAAATCTGTATGTGAATGAAAGCAGCCAATTAATAAGTGTCTTGCGAGCAGCAGTCTATCGGATACCCGATAATGCACAGATTTGCGAAATGGTAAGGGTTAGGAGTTGGTCTTACTAGGCTACTTATCATTACTTGGCGAATCGACAACGATGTTGTTTAACTCAAATGTTGTCGAAGTTGCCCGCTGCAGATCGGCTAAAGATTTGTTGTAGTCGGTTTCGGCCCTGATCTCGGCGTTTCTTGCGTTTGTCAAAGTGTTTTCACGCTGGAAAAGCAAAAAAGTCGTTGATCTGCCGGAATCGAAAAGCCTTCTCTCGCCCTCAAGCTGTATCTCTGCGTTTTCACGGGCACGGCGTGACGTCAACACTCTTTGCCGGGCGGTTTCCACGGCCTGAACGGCATTTCGCACTTCAACAATCACAACTTGTTCCTGCGCCCGCGTTTCTGTTTCGATCCGATTTTGTTGAATCCTAGCACCGGCCAGATTCGCCTTGGCTGTGCGATTGCGCAACGGAAAAGAGATGGTTACGCCAACCGAATAATTCGGGGAATCGCTGCGGAAGATATTCGCAAGCGAGCGGTTTAGCCCGCCGAAAAGGAAACCGGGCTGTGCCGGAATTACAACTGTTTCATTGCGAATCGGATCCAAGCCTTGTCTGATTCTCACATCATTTAGACCATTAAAAAGAAGCAATTCCTGTCTCGACGAAAAAACATTCGTCGCAAATTCGTTATTGATGCCGCCGCGAGAAAAACCTTCGAGTGAAAATGCAGTGTTGAGATCTATCTGAGGCTTGGTTTGATTCTTGAAATAATCAATATCGACCGCGTTTATATCACTTGCCAGTTTCAAACGGCGCAATTCGAAACGATTGTCCATTGCATCTTTTATCGCATCGTCGAGGCTCACGGGATCGAGACTAAAAGCTGGCCGGTCTGTCGGTACATAACTTTGGCTCCATTCCATAGATGTCGCGTCTTTCAAAATCAATTGTTTGAGATTGTTTTCGGTTACCGAAATCTGCTGAGTGGAGATCAAAAGGTCGCTTTCGCGATTAGCAAGCTCTGTCGCAACCTCGGCGCGGGCCAAAGGCGCCGCTGCGCCAGCGTCAATCCTGGCTTCGACCTGCCTAAGATTTTCCTGGGCCAGATTTAAGTTCGCAACACGATTCTGCTGGTCACGTAGTGCGAAAACGAGATCCCAGTAAGTGCGTTGGACCTGGGAAATGATATCAATTGTCTGCCGGCGAAAATCCGCGTCGGTTTGTTCCAGGCGCCGCCGGGCGATCTTGATATTACGGCGGGTGTTATCTATGCGGAAATCACGAAATAGCGGCTGCGTGTAACGGATTCCCGAGCTGGAGAAAAAAGTAGCTCCCGCGCCGGACGATCCTAACGATCCCGAGCTTAGCTGTGCCTGCTGAAATGCGTTCTCGGTACGCGCGTTATTAAAAAACACCTGATAATTACCGCCGCCCTGACGAATAAAATGGGTCATGTCCGCGTTTAAATTGAAATCGTTTGTCGCAGCCGAACCGGTATTCGAATTTCGTGTATAAGTCGGAGAAACATTAAAAACCGGGTCGTAAAATCCCAAAAGAGAACGTATCTGCGTTTCCTGAAATCGAACGTCGTCGCGGGCGATCTCGATACTATTATTGCTTTCGAGCGCTTTTCGGATCGCGTCGTTGACCGACAGTGGAATCGGTTGGGCGGTCTGAACACCGACGCGGCTCAGATTGGGGCGTGCCGAAAGTTCTGCGGACACGGTTTTTGACGGATTCGTAGATTCAGATAATTCAGCGGAGGCTTCAATCGTGTTTTTCGCGATCTGCTGTGTCTGCGCACTGCCTGGCGCGGCGAATATGATTAAACTGCACGCAAAAATAGTAGGTATTAACCTCAAACTTAGGCGACGACTTCTCATTATAGGATTGCTCCAGGCATTGTGGTCCAATTTATTTATTAGCAAAAACTCAATCGGTTACTACGTCTTTCGGTTTGGGATAGTTTCAACAAATTCCTTTGACTAATGTCGAGAATGGATCAGTTAAAACTCTATCGAACTTTGAAGTTTGTGAACAATTGGGCTACTCTGAACGTTTTACATGCAGATAATTCGGGAGGAAATTTATTCTAATGGGCATCAAAGTCGGGATAAACGGGTTCGGTAGAATCGGGCGCAATGTGATGCGCACGGCTCTCGGAAATAGTGATATCGATTTCGTCGCGGTAAACGATCTTACCGATACCAAAACGCTTGCTCACCTTTTAAAGTACGATTCGGTGATGGGCAATCTTGAACAAAATATTTCCGCCGATGGAGATACGATCAGTGTTGACGGCGACAAATTTCGCGTTTTTTCCGAGCGAGATCCCGCGCTCATTGATTGGGAGTCTGTCGGGGCCGAGATCGTGATCGAATCGACCGGTCATTTTACGAAAGCGGAAGACGCCGCGAAACACTTGCGTGGACCTGTTAAAAAGGTGATTATTTCTGCTCCCGCAAAAGGCGAAGATGTAACTATAGTACTTGGCGTAAACGAGAATATGTACGATTCGACGAATCATCATATTATTTCAAATGCTTCGTGCACGACCAACTGCCTGGCTCCTGTCGCAAAGGTGATTCACGATAATTTTGTAATAAAAAATGCCCTGATGAATACGATTCATAGTTATACGAACGATCAGCAGCTGCTCGATCTTCCTCATAAAGACCTGCGTCGTGCCCGCGCCGCCGCGCTGTCCATGATTCCTACTTCGACCGGTGCCGCAAAAGCTGTAGCATTGGTAATTCCGGAGTTAAAAGGAAAGTTTGACGGAATTTCAGTCCGCGTTCCAACGCCGAATGTTTCTTTGGTCGATGTGGTTATAAATGTCGAAAGGGAAACAACCACGGAGGAAGTCAATCAGGTGCTAAAGGATGCGGCGAATGAAGAAATGAGGGGAATTCTCGCATTCTCCGAAGAGCCGCTTGTTTCGATAGATTTTCGCGGAAACCCGCACTCATCTATTGTCGATGCTGAAAATACGAAAGTCATCGGCGGCACTATGATGAAGATATTGTCCTGGTACGACAATGAATGGGGCTATTCGTGCCGCGTTCGCGATCTCGTTAAGTTTATTGCCGACAAGGGTTTGTAATGTACGGCAGGCTTTCCAGCCTGCCCACTCGACAGGCTGGAAAGCCTGCCGTACGTTTATGAACAAGAAAACGATTAAAGACATTGATATTGCCGGAAAACGCGTGTTCATTCGCGTGGATTTCAACGTGCCGATCAAAAATGGCTTCATCGAGGACGATACGCGAATTCTCGGCGCTTTGCCCACGATTCAATATGCGATCGACCAGGGAGCAAAGGTTATTCTCGCATCGCACTTGGGCCGGCCGTTAAAGGACAAAAAAAAGGCCGAAGAAAAGGGAATGCCGTATGACGCCGGAAAATACAGCCTTCGGCCGGTTTATGAATACTTGCGCAAGCTGCCTGAGCTTCAGGATATTTCATCGCGCGGCGGCGAGCCGGTTTATTCAAGCGAGGACGGCACGGCACTCGGCAAAGCGGAAGTAAAAAACGATCGAATATTTTTTGCCGCGGATAGCATCGGCGAAGACGTCGAAGCAAAGGTTGACGCATTGCAGGAAGGCCAGGTCCTGCTTCTCGAAAATCTCAGGCTTCACGCCGAAGAGGAATCGAACGAAGAACATTTTGCAAAGCAGCTTGCTGAGCTTGCAGACGTGTATGTAAACGACGCCTTCGGTACCGCCCATCGCGCTCATGCTTCGACCGAAGGGATAACGCATTTCGTCGACGATTGCCTTGCCGGATTATTGATGGAAAGGGAACTCGAATTTTTGGGCAAAGCTTTGAATAATCCGGAACGCCCGTTTGTCGCGATTCTCGGCGGTGCAAAGGTTTCGGACAAGATTCCGGTTATTGAATCGTTGATACACCGAAAGGTCGATAAGCTGCTTATCGGCGGCGCAATGGCCTACACATTTTTTAAGGCCCAGGGATTTACTGTAGGAAAATCTCTGGTCGAAGATGAAATGATGCCAAATGCTCTGGAAATTATAGAAAATGCCGATACGGCCGACGTCGAGCTGATATTGCCAACCGATCATAAAGTTGTCGATTCCTACGATCCTCTGAATTCAGCCAAAGTCATCCCGATTGCATTCACAAACTCCGGCCTCGTCGGCTTGGATATCGGCCCGGAAACTATGGAGATATTCAAACAGGCTCTGGAAGGGGCCAAAACGATCGTCTGGAACGGCCCGATGGGAATGTTTGAAGAAAAACCGTTCGACGAAGGAACAGTAGCAGTCGCCCAAGCGGTTGCAGAAGCAACCGCGGACGGAGCCATCTCAATAGTTGGCGGCGGCGATTCGGTTTCGGCTGTTAACCAAGCCGGTTTGGACGATAAGATTTCCCATATCTCTACCGGCGGCGGCGCGACGTTGGAGTTTCTCGCAGGAGATGAGCTTCCGGGCGTGGCGGCACTAGACGACAGATAATTTTTTCTGGGTTTCCTGGATTGCGGTAGAATTAAAATGTTATGACCGTGCTGGAACATATAAAA
>JACDAY010000221.1 GCA_013695195.1 Blastocatellia bacterium
TGCTTCGCACTCATTGCAGGCTGGGAGCCTGCGTTCCAAGCGCTTTACTCTTTCTCCAATTCAAAATTTTCCAAAAGTTTTTCGATAACTCTTTCAGTCCGCACGCCCCGTGACCCTTTGATCAAAATAACATCGCCTTTCCTGATTTCACGTAATAACATTTCTCCGGCTGTTTCGGAGTCTAGAGCGAATTCTGCGTTATTTAACCCGGCAGCTTTTGCGCCGTCGACCATCTGGCGAGCCAAACCGCGAACGCCAATGAGAAGATCTATACCTGTTTCCGCGATCTGCTTACCCGTTTCTCTGTGAATTTCCATCTCGTCCCTGCCGAGTTCAAGCATCTCGCCGGCAACGACGATTCTTCGTTCCGCGCCTGATCCGCCGTGCGCCAGCGTTTGAACCATCGAAAGCAGCGCAGCAGGATTTGAGTTATAAGAGTCGTTTATCACAGTAAAGCCTTTCGCAAAATGCAGCACTTCCCCACGCTGTGGTGGTGGTGCGGCCGTATGCAGGCTTGCCGCGATTTCATTCGCAGACATCCCAAAACTATGGCCGACCGCCGAGGCTGCTAAGGCATTCAAAATATTATGCTTACCGTTTAATGGAAACGTGACGCGGGCCTCTTCACCCGGAAGTGTCAGCGTAAAACACGTTGCGCCAAATCGTTTGAATTCGATTTCCACAGCTCGAACGTCAGCTTCCGCTTCGATGCCGAAGGTTATTGTCTTACCCTTGCTCAAACGCCGCATGTCGAGAGCAAACGGATCATCGGCATTCAAAACAGCAACTCCGCCTTCTTTCATGCCTTCCACTAATTCAGCTTTGGCACTTGCGACATTTTCAATCGTGCCTAAATGTTCCATATGCACCGGCAGAACATTTAATTCCACAGCGACATCGGGCGGCGTAATGCGGCACAAACGCCTTATTTCGTTCATCGGCGTGGACATTCCCATCTCCAATACGGCGACATCGTAAGTTTTATCCTTCGCCAGATTCAGGACAGTCAGCGGATGCCCTAAGCCGTTATTGTAATTTTTGATATTCCGCAGAACTTTCCGGCCGCTAGATTGCAGCACATGCGCTGTCAGTTCTTTCGCCGTCGTCTTCCCGGCGCTTCCCGTAATTGCTACAACCGGTTTGTTCCACTCTAGATAGACATTATGTGCGAGATTTTGCAGAGCCGTGATCGCATCATCGGTGAAGATAAGCCGGTCCTCAAATCGTGCAAGCTCAGTCTTATGCTCATTAAATCTGTCCTTACGAACGACGCACGCTGCCGCTCCCTTTTCAAAGGCAGCCGCAGCATATTGAGTTGCATCATCGAACTCGCCGTTGAATCCGTTGTTTCTGTATTCCGGCTGTGAAAGCGCAAAAAAGACATCGCCCGCCTGCACGTCGCGTGAGTCTATCGCAAAGGATATAACCTCACGTTCCTGCAAAGCGGGATTTAGTTTCGATGCCGCAGCATTCATATATTTGATTGCCGTTAAAAGATTCAAGTTTTTTCTTTCTTTTTCTCTGTCGACGATTTGTTTTTGATCTGCCCTTTCGGCTTGGCTTCAGCCGTATGTTTTTCTGCAGAATTCGTTTTAGCTTTAACCTCTTTCGCGGGAACTTTCGATTTCGACGGATTTTTCACTTTATCCGCTTTAGTCAAAGCACTCTCCGTTTTTGAATCTTTCTTTACGGGTGTTTTCGAATCTGAGGCATTAGGCGTTTGCGTTTTGCGTTCAACCGTTATCGGATCTTGATGAACGATGGGCGTTGCGCCGCTCCCGACGCTTTCAGCAATAACTTCAGTCGATTCTTCAAGCTCGATAACACCTTCTGGTTTTAAACCTAATTCGGGAAGAATTTGTTCGGCAATTTCACGAAATGCGGGAGCCGCAACCTGTCCGCCATTTCTACCGCCGACCGTCGGCTCGTCGATAACGACCGCGATCGTCACCGCGGGATTTTGGGCCGGCGCAAAACCGATAAATGATGAAATATATTTGGCGGAATTTACCCGTTTTAACTTCTCGTCGAACTTCCACGCCGTTCCCGTTTTTCCGGCGGAGGTATAACCGTTCAATCGTGCCATTTTGCCCGTGCCGGCAAGAACAACCTGCTGCAGCATTTTTTGCAGATCGCGCGCAGTTTCAGTACTCACAACCTGGGTTTTTTCAGGTTGAGCAGCCGGAACGCTCTGTTCGTTTAATTGTCGTATTTCCTTGATTATATGCGGCTGAATGCGAACTCCGTCATTCGCTATCGTCGCAAAAGCAGTTGCCATTTGCAAAGCCGAGACGCCGATTTCATATCCGATTGACATCGATGCCAGTGAGTCGCCGTTCCACTTCTCCGGCCGCCTGACGATACCGCCCGTTTCGGCCGGAAGTTCAACGCCGGTGGGACGCCCGAAGCCGAGCTTTTTGACAGTCGAATAAAAATCCTCTTTGCCGACACTCAGGCTGGTTTTTATCGCGCAAACGTTGCTTGAATGTGCCAGCGCTTTGGAATATGTAACTTTTCCTATCGGATGGGAATCTTTGAATCTATGCTTCGCAACCTCGATAGTCCCGTTCCCGCTGTCGATCTCGGCGTCTGGAGTGATCAACTTTTTTTCAAGCGCCGAACCGTACGTAACCAGCTTAAATACAGAGCCCGGCGAATAAACACTTTGGATCACATTGTTTGTAAGATTGTCGGCGCTGATCTCATTTAGTTTGTTCGGATCGAATGTCGGGTAATTTGCAAGTGCGAGAATTTCGCCCGTCTTGTGATCTATCGCCACAGCCATGCCCGACTTTGCAGCCGAGGCTTTTACCGCTTTCTCAAGCGCCTGTTCGGCGTGATACTGCATAGACGTGCTGATAGTCAGAACAATGTCTTTGGGCGGCTCTTTCTCGGAAACGGTTTCATCGTAAACGCGGCCTAAACGATCGCGTTCCTGCAATTTTTTGATGACCGCGCCGAACAGAATATCGTTCTGTGATTGCTCGATTCCGGCTTGGCCGATGCCTTCTGCATTGCTAAATCCGACAAGGTGCGCCGCGAGTGTTTGATATGGATAGCTGCGTTTTTGATCTTCGCGCCAATACAGGCCTGTAAATCTCGGCAGATCGGCCTTTTTGACCGAAGGATCTTCAAGAGCCTTATTGATTTTCTGGACCGTTTCATCATCCAGCCCTTTGATGAGCGGGAGAAATCTTTTTTCGTCTTTTTTTGCAGCTCCGAGCTGCGATGCAACAGTGGTTTCTTTAATGTTTAGTACCTTAGCGATGGTCTTCGCTGCGGCCTTTACGTCGTCGATCTTCGTTGCATCGGCATAAAGTGTCTTCACTTTCACGCTCATCGCCAGAACACGTTCATTGCGGTCGTATATTGTACCGCGCGGCGATTTGCTCCGCTTTATGTCCTGCCGCTGGCCGGTTGCTCTTTCCTTCAGCCATGAATGCTGGTTCACCTGAAGATGCACGAGTCGTACGCTTATGCATCCCATCCACAAAACGAGCAATGCAACGACCAAAGTAAACCGTGTAAAAGCAGTCTGCCTAAGATTCGTTTTTGGTTTACCCTTTGGTCGTGTTGGCATGGTGTTTTTACCTTAACTTCGCAATTCCGGTGATTTCTTTTTTATCTTTTAAAAGATCCGTTCTTTTATATTGTTTAATGGAATTAGTCGGCTTTTCCGTCGATTCGGGAAAGAAAGCTTTAATTGGCTTTTGAAATGCGGTCATTTTCACGGACGGCGATTTGTCGCTAATAGAAATGTGTCTTGCAGCGGACGCCGTCAAAGTCGCCGCTTTCCCTTTTATAATGGGGACTGCTGCATTTACGGACGCCTGTACCATTTCAACTTCTTTGAAACCGAGATTCCTGGCGGTTCTCTTGATTTCGCCGGGTGAAAGTGAGACTTCTTTTGCTAGAAGCAGCCTTCGATTTTCGGATTCCAGGTCTTCGAGCTGCCTGCGCAACTTTGAATTTTTTATGCCCAAATCCATCGAGGTGAAATGCTGGCGAGCGGCGAGAAAAAAGCCTGCCGCCAGGACGCAGCCGCAGGCAATCAATACCACGAAATAACTCCATGGCAGCGGATTTGACGACAGAGCTTTTGATTGATATTGATTAGAGTTTTGCTTTCTCATAGTTTTATCGCGGCCTGGCCTTATACCTTAATTAATTTTCCTTACAGCCCGTAGTTTTGCGCTTCTGGAACGTGGATTAACGCCGATTTCAACTTCGCCTGGCACAATTGGTTTCCTCGTCAGGATCTCTACGGTTTCTTTTGCTCCGCACATGCATTTCGGTATTCGCGGCGGACAAAAACATTTTCCCGAAAGCCGCTGAAAAGTCTGCTTCACTACCCGATCTTCGAGAGAATGGAACGAGATCACGACAAACCGTCCATCAATTTTCAAACTATCAATCGCGTCATGAATAAACTGTTCGAGAATCTCGATTTCATGATTTACCGCAATTCGCAAGGCCTGGAATGTGCGGGTAGCCGGGTGGATCTTATCTTTCGGGCTTCGCCTGACTGACTTTTCGACTAATTCCACAAGCTGCCGGGTTGTCGTCACGGGCTCGCCATTTTCCCTTTTCTCAACAATCCGGCGGGCGATTCGCCGTGAAAATCTCTCTTCACCGTAGAGATAAATCAGGTTGGCGATTTCTTCCTGGGAGAGAGTTTCAAGCAGCCCGGCGGCGGTTGGAGTTTCGGAATCCGCGTCCATACGCATATCGAGCGGAGCATCGAACCGGAAACCGAATCCGCGTGCCTCGCTGTCAAATTGAAGCGAGGAAACTCCCAAGTCGGCCAGAACGCCGTCGATCTCTTTTATATTCTCCTTTTTCAAAACTTGTTTCATCTCGGAAAAGTTTGAATGAAATATCGTAACCCTCTTGCCGAACCGCTCCAGCCTGTTTTTTGCAAATCCGATGGCCTCCCTATCCTGGTCGATCGCGATAACTGTGACATTCCCAGACGTTTCTAGAATTGCTTCAGTGTGCCCGCCTAAACCCAGCGTTGCGTCGAAGAAAATCTGTCCGCTGGTTGGCTCGAGAAATTGCAATGCTTCACTTAGCAAAACAGGCGTGTGCAAATTTTCAGGCTTCTTGTCCGGCATATTCAAAGAGCACAATAATTCTAAAACACACGAACAGACCCGAACAATATGCTCGCCAAACTATATTTATCTGATTGTTTGCCGGATTCAACGCGAAATTTTCAGCTTTTCTGGGATCGATTCGCATGAAAATGATTTGGTGTGTTCGCGTTTTTGTATTAAGAGTCTTTTTCTGTGGGAAGTGCTTAAATACTTAAACACTTACTTTATAATTACCCTTCTCGCCCCTTCTCATTTAGAAGCGATATCAAATGCTAATAAGCATATTACGCTCAATCCAAAATTCTTGTCAAGAACTAATTTCATCATTTTTTTAATCACGTGCTTAAATTTTTCTCATCTTCTTTTCTGGCTCTATATCAAAGCATGGTCGTTTTTATTTCGGAACATTTTATTATAAAGTTAAGAATTTACACCGGTTATGGATTCGATCTTTTTCCAGCTTCTTATCTTTGGCGTTTTCGCCGCTTTGGCGAATATTCTGGGCGGTTTAATTCTATTTCCGTCAAAACTTCACAAAAACTATAAGAAAAGTCTCAAATACCTGCTGGCAATAGGCGCGGGTTTCATGTTAGCCGTAACGTTTGTCGAGATCATACCAAAAACAATTCTCCTGTGGCAGAAAACGCATCCGGAAACCAATGATGATCTTTATCTGCCGATGCTCCTTTTATTGGCCGGTTATCTGTTGACGCAGTTTTTCGAACACACGATAGCTCCCCATTTCCATCTCGGCGAAGAAGTTAATCCTGAACGTATTATTTCAACTTCCTCAGCCTATTCCGGCGTCGGCGGAATGCTCATCCATACTTTTTTTGACGGCGTGTCGATTGCTGCTGCTTCGCAGATAGACTTTAAGATCGGGCTTTTGGTTTTCATCGCTGTTTTTCTTCACAAATTTCCCGAGGGATTTACTGTCGGCTCAATGATCCTGGCCGCAGGTAAAGGCTTTCGCGAGGTAATAATTGCGACATCCGTAATCGGCGTTACTACCTTGCTAGGAGTTTTGCTTTTCTATTTCGCAGGCAGCAGCCTCGGTTTTTCCGTTGCCTATGCCTTACCCCTTGCAAGCGGCGTTACATTATACGTAGCCGCGAGCGATCTGATTCCGGAAGTCAATCATCACGGCGGAAATCGCCCAATGGTTTCACTTTCCATTTTCGCGGGCGTCGCACTTTTTTTCGGAATACATTTTGTGGTGCACCAATTGATCGGGAACTGATCGCCTCGGCTTAAATTTTTCTGAACTGTCACATCTTTAAACTTTACAAAAAAATTAAAAAGATTTGGGAACAAACGGTCTTTCACTTCGTTATTACATTACGGAGGTAAATTGAACAATGCGTGAACCATTAGTAGCAGGAATTTTGAGTCTTCTGATTCCGGGTGTCGGGCAGATTTACAACGGCAGAATTTTGGTTGGTATAATTTGGCTGGTTTTGACAGGTATTTCCTGGATCGGGACCGCCGGATTATTGGGTTGGGTAGTCCATTTGATCTCCGGTTGGTGTGCATACAGTTACGCCAAGGACAATCCAATACGAAGTTAGAGTTTCTTCATACAATCCTCCTTTGCCCGGTGTTCGATAACACCGGGCTTTTTTTTTGATTTTCCAATTTGGTGCATTTCACGTAAGATTGTGAACGACAGTGCTTTTTACCCGGTCGTCATTTATGGTTAAAGAAGGTTTTCCCTTTATCATTATTCCGATTGTTATCGCTCTCATTTTTGGATTTTTCCAATTTTGGCTCGTCGCGGCTTTGTTCGCTTTGCTCGCAGGATTTATGGCTTACTTTTTCCGCGATCCTCAACGTACAGTTCCAATCGGCGACGGTATAATAGTTTCCGCTGCTGACGGCCGAGTTACGCGAATAGACGAAGACAAAAACGGCAAATCGGTCAGCGTATTTCTTTCGCCTGTCGATGTGCATATCAACCGTTCTCCGATCGCGGGAAAAATCACGAAGGTAGAATACATTCGCGGCAAAAAGGCGCCTGCCACGAGCAACGAGGCAAGTTTTACGAATGAAAGAAACTCATTGACCATAGAAAACGAAAGAATGTCGGTCATCTGCACCCAAATCGCCGGAATAGTCGCCCGCCGGATAGTTTTCTGGAACAAACTTGGCGATGA
>JACDAY010000228.1 GCA_013695195.1 Blastocatellia bacterium
TTTTCGGGAACTGCCTTTTATTATTAGCGATTGAAACGTTTGCCAATCCAAGAATCTCCGGCGTCGAGCGGTAGTTGGTTTCCAACTTGAACAACGCCGCTTCGGGATAGCGTTTCGGAAATTCGTAAATATTGGTAAATTCCGCGCCGCGCCAGGCGAAAATGCTCTGCGCGTCGTCGCCAACAACCATTACGTTGCGGTGTTTTACGGCCAAAAGATCGATTATCTCGGCCTGCAGCCGATTCGTGTCCTGATATTCGTCAACCAGAATATGCTGAAACTGTTCGGCGTAAAGATCCGCGATTTCGGACTTTTCGGTAAGCAGACGCTTGAGATTCAGCAGCAGGTCGTCGTAATCCATTACGTTCCGCTCGCGTTTGCGATCCATATAGATCGCATCGACGCGCTTTATCTGCTGTGTTAGCAGCTCGAAATACGGATATTTGCCGACGATGACATTCTCGATTGGAAGATCGGTGTTGTTCGCGTAGCTGATAATATTCTGCACGACCTCGGCTTTTGGAAAGCGTTTTGCCTTTGTGTCAATCGCGGCTTCCTCGATGCAGACGTTTACAAAATCGCGGGCGTCCTCGCTGTCGAGGATCGAATAATTCGAATCGAACCCGATGCTGACCGCATGCCGCCGCAGCATCATATTCGCGATGCGGTGAAACGTTCCGCCCCAAACGCGGTGAACATTTTGGCTTCCTGTCAGCGTTTCAACACGCCGCAGCATTTCCCGCGATGCCCGGTTCGTAAACGTTGCGAGCAAAATCCTCTGCGGCGAAACGCCTTGTTCAATAAGGTACGCGACGCGATATGTGATTGCCCGCGTCTTGCCCGTACCTGCGCCTGCAACGACAAGAGTGGCCTTCGGTTGGGCAGTTACCACGCGGAACTGATCTTCGTTTAATTCGCTTTTATAACGCGTGAGACTCAGGGAACTCAGATGATCGCGTTTGAGGATGTATGTTTTCATCTGTGAAACAAGATGTTATCACAGAAGGGACTTGGAGCGCAGGTGGCTCGCCTGCAAATGAGCGTGAAACGCGAATAGCCAGGAACGCACAATGAAAGACATATCCCTTAAATCACTTTTATAAATTCTATCGAGACACACAATACAACTAAGAATATCTGCAGTCAATAACTTTTTCGCGCTTGGATTTCGTTTGATTAAAAAAGTTAATAATTTGCATTTAGCATTTCGGAAAGTTACGATTGAATATAGAAATAAGAACTTTGAAAAGGAAGTGAGAAAATGAAATTTCCCGGTGGATTCGACATGAATTCGATGATGAAGCAGGCCCAGCAAATGCAGGAGCAGATGGGCAAGGAAATGAAGGAAACGGTCGTTGACGCGTCTGCGGGCGGCGGAGCGGTTTCGGTAAAAATGCGCGGTGATTTTGAGGTGATGGAAGTTACGATCTCACCCGATCTTGTCAAAGACGGCGATGTAGAAATGATCCAGGACCTGACCGTCGCCGCCCTGAACGAAGCGCATCGCAAGATCGAAGAATCGTTAAAAGGAAAGCTCGGCGGTATGCTTCCGCCGGGACTCATGTAATTTTCAATTTTAGATTTTCGATTTGCGATTTTGTTTTGCTATCCGGGTCGACTGAGGTAGCCGTCCGTTGACGCAAAAGGTCTCTCAATCGGAAATCGCAAATCGCAAATCGCAAATGTTAGATTATTCCGAACCGGTCGCACGCCTGATCGACGAATTCAAACGACTGCCGGGCGTCGGGCATAAATCCGCGCAGCGGCTCGCTTTTTATATCCTGCGGCGGCCGAAGGCGGAGGTTGACAATTTTGTCGAATCGCTTCTTGAAGTAAAGGAAAAGATAGTTTTTTGCAGCATTTGCAATAACCTGACCGACGTAAATCCGTGTAACTATTGCACAAATCCAAAACGCGACCGCTCGATCATCTGCATTGTCGAAGAGCCTTATAATCTGGTCGCCGTCGAAAAAACGCGTTCATACAAAGGCCTTTATCACATACTGCACGGCTCGCTCTCGCCGATCCGGGGCATCGGGCCGGACGAATTGATGCTCCCGAATCTGCTGCCTCGACTGATGCCCGAAAACAACGAAGGAGTCGAAATCGCCGAAATAATTGTAGCGACTAATCCGACGACGGAAGGCGAAGCAACTGCGAATTACATCGCGCGTCTTCTAAAACCTCTTGGTGTAAAAGTTACGCGCATAGCGATGGGAATGCCGGTCGGCTCAGACCTTGAATATGTCGATGAGGTAACAATGGACAAGGCTCTGTCGAATCGTCACGAGATATAGCACTTTTGAAATTTTAGGTTATCGAATTCTTAACTTTCAAAGAAGCGGGGGCAAGCCGCCCTTCCTGACTGAAAATAATGGAAGTTTTGTGAAATTCTACTTGAATATTTTCAAACTGGTCAAACCGTTTGCTGTTACCACCGATTACAGGTCAGGATGGCGGCTTTCCCCCGCCCTTCCTCGACTTTCGTAACTTATCAAAATGGCACCCGACTTTAGAAAACTCACTCTAGCCGATTTAATTCTCAACCGCAAAGAATCTTTTACTTTCCGAATCATTCTTGCGGCTTTCGGAATTGCCTTACGCCTCTTCTTCCGCCGTATCGAAACCGTAAATGCAGATGTCGTGCCTAAAAACGGCGGGCTGATCTTCGTATTAAATCATCCCAACGGCCTGATAGATGCGGCGATGGTTTTTGTGGCGATGCCGCGCAAGATATCCTTTCTAGCCAAATCCACGCTTTTTCAAATGCCGGTAATTTCATTTTTGCTTCGCACGGTGGCTGCTCTTCCGCTTTATCGCCGGATCGACACCGGTGAAGATGTTTCTAAAAATCAGAAGACTTTCGAAGCCTGCCGTGAATTGCTGCAAAACGGCGGCTCGATTGCAATGTTTCCGGAAGGCGTTTCGCATAATTCGCCAAAGCTTCTGCCTGCAAAGACAGGAGCCGCGCGCATCGCGCTCGGCACGACATCTGTTATCGGCGAAGTGCCGCCTGTCGAAGTGGAGATAGTTCCGGTTGGGCTGTTTTATACAAATAAAACGAACTTTCGCAGCGAGGCTTTGCTACATTTTGGCGAGCCGTTTCACGTCGTTCCGGTTGCTCCTGACGCTGACGGAGAGCCTCCGCGCGTCGCCGTGAACGAACTCACAGAAAAAATTGAAAATGCCTTGCGCGAAGTTACGCTCAACGCCGAAACCGACGCCGAGCTGCACACGGCGGCCGTAGCCGAACGCATTTTCTCATCAGCTATGGAAAATGAAAATCTCGGTGAGAAATTTGAGTTTTTACAAAAGTTTGTCGTCGGAAATACCGGCACAAACGAAATGCTTGAAACGCGGCTTCACGCGTATGACCTGAAACTCGGCGATCACGGCATCGAGCCTGAGCATCTGTCGCTGGCGCAGTTTTCACGCCGCGTTGTCGTAAAACAGGCGGTTATTCAGACTTGGGTTTTAATTATGCTCTTGCCGCTATCGATTCCCGGGACGATACTACATTTCCCGGCATACAATCTCTGCGATATTTTCTCGCGTATATATGCGCGGCACGGCGCCGACGATGTTGCGTCCACGGTCAAGGTATTGGCAGGAATGTTGTTTATGCCTTTGACGTGGCTTGTGATCGCAGCGGCGCTTTATTTCTTTTTCGGTTGGAAGACCGCCCTGATATCTATTCCGGTTTCCGTGATCTGCGGTTATGCGGCCCTTTATTCGCTGGAAGAATGGCCGAGCTTCGCGGCTGGGCAAAGGCGATCTGGCTGTTTCTGACAAAACGCGAAGTTTTTTTGAGAATGTTTGTTGAGAGGCGTGAACTACAACTTCAATTGCAGGAATTCGGAACGCAGGCTGCCAGTTTCCCCGTCGGACCGCAGGCTCCCAGCCTGCAATGAGTGCGAGCACTTACGCTCTCACAGATCGGCCCGGCGAATTCCAAGAAGCAGGCTTGGAGTCCGCGTTCCGGCGACTAAA
>JACDAY010000241.1 GCA_013695195.1 Blastocatellia bacterium
ACGTTGCGATAAGTTATCACGGCGATTTCACCGAAAAACTGCAAAACCATATTTTCATATTGCACGACGAACCCAAGCTCACCGGGCGACTGAACACGGCTGTTTATGTAATCTTCGCGCAAGAGCAAATCGCCGCCCCGAAAGACGAAATTACGCGCTAGAATCCGTTCAAACAAAGCCCTGTCTTTAGTCAGCACCGCCAGCGGGAAATTCTTTTTAACACGCATCACTGCTTCCGCGTCCGCACGATGTGCCTCAGCATTGTCAGTGATTAAGGTGTAACTGGTGATGCCGATATTGGGATTGCCGGTTTCTTCTTTGATGATTACTTGGGAAAGTTGTTTGCTGCCATCAGTTTGGTTGGATAAACTCGATGATTGATTAGCAGTTTTCTCACTAACCTGACAGCTAGTAAATAGAATTAAACACAGGGCAATAAAGGTGAAATGTTTCATATTGTTTCTCTCCATAACACAAGCACAAAAGCCAGCTAACTAATGATTATGCGGAATGATCATCCGCATAACACTCCGTTTTGAGGTATTATCAGGAGTAATTCTTAATAATCCTCAGATATCGAGGATTATCAGGAATGATTATGCATAATAGCCTTATATCCGGAATATAATCTTCAGGCGAAATTGACTACTCATAACCAAGACCTTTTCTTAACTTAAGTAAATCATTGCTCTACAGTTATTCAGCATGCAAATGCTCAGCGTGACTTAAACCTGAATATGCGGCGTTTCTGCCAGAGCCGACGAAACCGCTCCGCATTGTAATGCCGTTCGGATAGCTTATTGGATCGAAGAACGCCGGGATGTTTGTGCTGAATAAACCACCTACCGTCTGATCGATCAGGATATTGGCCGAACCCGGATTGTTTGCGGCGGTGTACGGCATTTCTTTGGAGGCTTTTGCCATAAAGGCTTCGATGTCTTCGAGCTTGCGCGGGAGCGCTTTTGTCATCCAATCAACACCAATCGCGGTAACGAGCATATCGTCCTCGATGCGTATGCCGATGTTCTTGTATCTCTCAAAAACCGGCCGCACTTTTTCGGCGAATGCTTTCATTTCAGAAGTTTTTGGAAGGCTGTCGAGCGCGTCTTCGCGTATATAAATTCCGGGCTCATTTGTAAAAACCATTCCGGCTTCGAGCAGTCTTCCGTTGCGGCCGACGTCGTGAACATTCATTCCCAGCCAATGCCCTAGGCCGTGCATAAACCAAATCTTGTGCTGCTGCGAATTTTTGTCGGTAGTGAGGCCTAATTTGAACAAACCTTCTTTAATCACATTGTCGGCGGCGAGGCTGACGGCGGCAAAAGAAACTCCTGGACGAGTGGCTGCGGCGGCGGCTTCCTGCGCGTCATAAACTATTCGGTAAAGCTCGGCCTGTTCCTTGGAAAACTTGCCGCTGACAGGGAATGTCCGCGTTACGTCGGCTGTGTAATGGTCGTATTCGGCTCCGACATCCATCAAAAGAACATCGCCCTTTTTTACGGCGCCCTGAGCTTCTACGTAGTGCAAAGTCGTCGCACTCGGCCCGCAGCCGACAATTGACGGATAACCCCAGAAATCAGCATTTCGCCGCCGAAATGTGTATTCGACCTCGGCCTGCACTTCGTATTCCATTTTTGCCCGCCCGACCATCGCCATAGAGCGCATCTGCGCCTCGGTCGTTATATCGATCGCATGCTGCATCAGCTTTATTTCATAGGGCGATTTTATCTGCCGCAGCTCGTTAAAGATCGGCCGGGCGTTTGTAATGGTCTGTCCGGAAAGCGAATAGCCAAATGCGGCTTCACGAACGTATTCACGGCGGCCATTCTCGTCCTGTTCGGTCATGGGCAGTAATAGGTAGATCGATGCGGGAGCAGCCGCAATCGAAGCGCCGCCTTCCTTGGACGAAAACGTAGCTTTGCCTTTCACGGCAGTTAAAAATGCATCCTGCTCCGATGCAGGAACTATCGTTTTAATACCCGACAACCGTGCCACTTCGTCATGAGCATACATTTTGCCGTTCCATGTTTCGGCAAAATATGACCGTTTCGGCACGAAAAGCATTTCCGTCACATTGCTGCCGTCCTTATACAAAACGAGCGTGATATTATCCTGTTTCAAAGCCGTGAGATAATAGAGGTTATTTTCCTGGCGATAAACATAATCAACATCGTTTGTATAAAGCTTTGGTTCGGAGCTGAATAAAATGAGCATGCTCTTGTCCGCCATTTTAGCGGCAACTGCCGTACGGCGCCGTGCTAGCTCGGACTGACGCTCAACATCTGTAAATTTCGGCGGAGCAGGAGTGATTCGGATGCTGCCGGGTTTCGATCCCGTATCCGCCAAAATTGCAGCGGCGAGTCCTGATAATATAAAGGCTATAAGCAGTATCCACGTTATTATTCGTTTCATTTTGTTGCCTCAGGGGAATATCTTTCAATGCTTTGATGCGAAAAAAATCTGTCTCGAAACTATTTTACTCGACTTTTAATACGCTTATTTCCTCATTCGGTTTCAATTTCAAGCGAGTTCTTAGCGAAAGGGCTTTGCACGCTCAACAAACCGGAATGCCTTAGTAAATAAACATTTTTGATTAAAAATGGCGGCTTTGATAATATTAAAGGCATATTGAATTAAAACAGGAGGCAGGATAAAAATATGTTTTCATTACAGGATTTGCTCGGGCCGGAGCGGGGAAGTCAGGCTGTTGATCAAATCAGCAACGACGTTGGAGCGGAGCCTTCGGCGGTCAGTTCGGCTATACAGGCAGCATTGCCAATTCTGATGGGAGGGTTGGCGAATAATGCATCGAACCCGCAAGGGGCGGAAAGCCTGAACACTGCGCTTGAACAGGACCACGATGGCGGAATTCTAGACAATCTCGGCGGCCTCGGCGGAATGATTTTCGGCGGCGGAGGGCAGCCGGAAGCCGTTCAACCGCCGCGACAGGCTGATGCAGGCGGAATTCTCGGCCATATTCTCGGCAATAATCAAGGCCAGGTCGCCGAAAAGGTGAGCAACCAGAGCGGCCTCGGAATGGGACAGGTCTCGCAGATACTGATGCTTCTCGCGCCCATAGTTATGGGATATCTCGGCAGACAAAAGCGGGAACAGAACGTCGGTGCAGACGGGCTGGGCGGCTTGCTTGGAGGGATTCTCGGCGGAGGACAGCAGGCCCAACCGTCAGGCAACCCAAGGGCGGAATCGGGAAGTTTCCTCGACCAAGACGGCGACGGAAGCTCGATGGACGACATCGCATCTATGGCTTATAAATATATGACCAATCGCAGTTGACCGTGCTTTTGATTGTATCTCCAAATAATGCAACGTTTGAGGCGTTTCGAGGCCAACAGGTGTTCGATCTGCTAAAGGAGAATCAGGCAATTTTGATCGGTTTTATAGACTTTCAAGAAGGCAATTTAAAAGCGCGATTCTAAATGAAACAGGTGATTGAGTTTTTGCGCCCGTTTTGAACAAAGTAGGCTAAAATCAAACTGAGGCAAAAATATGACGGCTCAAACATTGATACAACCGATTGATTATGTGCCGACGGTTTTTGATTTCAGCCCGCTCCGCCTTAGCGACGAGCAATTCGAGAGTCTTTGCCGAAACCATCCCGATCTCAATCTCGAAATGTCCGCGGAAGGAGAATTGATCATTGTGGCGCCAACATTACCATATACCGGCGAAAAAAACGCGGATTTAATTATTGAGGTTGGACTTTGGGCGAGAAAAGACAAATCGGGAATTATTTTCGATTCATCGACTCTTTTCACATTTCCAAACGGGGCGAAGCGTTCGCCGGATGTTTCCTGGGTTTTGCGCGAAAAATGGGAAAATGTTTCCGAAGCCGAACTGAAACGTTTTTCCAGACTCGTGCCTGATTTCGTCATCGAGCTTCGGTCGTCATCGGATTCGATTAAAAGCTTGAAAAAGAAAATGTTGGAATACATTGAAAACGGAGTCCGTCTCGGTTGGCTGATCGATCCGCTGGAGCAAAAGGTTCATATCTATCGGGCGAACGGCGAAGTGGAAGTTTTGAATAATCCCGAAACAGTTTCAGGCGAGGATGTATTAAATGGTTTTGAGTTGAATGTGCGTGAAATTTGGTAAGTTTGTCACGGTTGACTCACGACTCACAACTCTCTAAACTCTATACTTATTAGTGTGGTGAGTTACAGCGACTTGCGACCACGATAAAAATCGCTAAAAAGCTAAGAGTTTCAATCTAATATTTTCAAACGAAAAACTCTATGCTTTGACGGCATGGAGTTTTTATTTTGTTCTTCGTCATTTTGTATTGGGCAAAAATGACAAATGACAACGGAAGAATGCAATTTCTAGAATTATTAAAAGAAAAGATCATTATTTTCGATGGTGCGATGGGCACCTTTCTGCAATCGCTCGATCTGACTATCGATGATTGGGGCGGGCCGAATTTTGAGAACTGCTCGGAGAACCTGCTTTATACGCGGCCGGACGCAATCGAAAAAGTGCATGCGAGTTTTTTGGAAGTCGGCTGCGATGTGATCGAGACGAATAGTTTCGGCGGCGGCGAGGTCGTTCTTGCGGAATTCGGTATTGCCGAAAAAACATATGACGTGAACAAAAGGGCAGCGGAATTGGCGAAAAGGCTCGCAAATGATTATTCATCACGCGAAAAACCGCGTTTTGTGGCCGGTTCTATAGGGCCGGGAACGAAGCTTCCGACGCTCGGGCATATTACATATCGTGATCTGAAGCAGGCGTATGTCGAACAAGTGCGGGGACTTTACGACGGCGGCAGCGATATGTTTATCGTCGAAACCTGCCAGGATCTGCTGCAAACAAAAGCTGCATTGTCTGCGATTTTCGATTTCTTTAAACAACAGAAGGTAAAAATTCCTGTCATTGCACAGGTGACAATTGAAACGTTCGGTACGATGCTCAACGGCACCGAAATCAGCGCGGCGCTGACCGCGCTTGAGCCGTTTCCGATCGACGTCATCGGCATGAACTGCGGCACCGGTCCGAAGCAAATGGCCGAAAGCTTAAAATATCTCTGCGAAAACTCGCCTATACCGGTTTCTGTTTTGCCGAACGCGGGCCTGCCCGAAGTAAAGGACGGCAAGCAGCATTACGATGAAACTCCCGAAAGTTTTGCCGCTCAGATCGAGCATTTTGCAAAGGATTTCGGTGCGAATATCGTCGGCGGCTGCTGCGGAACGTCGCCCGAGCATTTGAAACTAGTCGTCGAAAGGCTCGCAGGCGTTTCGCCGAAAGCACGTGACGGCCAACTCGTCCCGGCGGCGTCATCGATCTATTTCCAACAGCCGTATATACAAGATGCATCGTTTTTGATCGTCGGTGAGCGCGTAAATGCTTCCGGCTCAAAAAAGATGCGCGATCTTCTCGAAGTCGAAGACTGGGACGGCCTTGTTTCACTCGCCAAATCGCAGGAGCGCGAAGGCGCGCACATTTTGGACGTAAATGTCGATTTCGTCGGCCGCGACGGCGTCGAAGATATGCACGAACTCATTTCGCGGCTGGTTACAAGTGTCAAAATTCCGATCATGCTCGATTCCACCGAATGGGAAAAGATGGAAGCGGGGCTTCAACACGCGGGCGGCAAATGCCTGTTGAATTCGACCAACTACGAGGACGGCGAGCAGCGGTTTTTGAAGGTCCTGGAGCTTGCCAAGGAATACGGCGCCGGCGTCGTTATCGGTTTGATCGACGAAGACGGCATGGCCAGAACGGCGGAGGACAAGATAAGAATTGCCCGCCGGGCGTTTGAACATGCGACCGCATTCGGAATCGACGCCCATGATGTTTTCTTCGATCCATTGGCGCTCCCGATCTCGACCGGTATCGAAGAAGACCGTAAAAATGCAGATCAGACAATAAAATCGATCAGACAGATCCGAGCGGAGTTGCCGGAAGCGAATATTATTCTCGGCGTATCGAACATTTCATTCGGGCTCAATCCCGCCGCCCGTGTTGTCCTTAATTCAATATTTCTCCACGAATGCGTCGAGGCCGGAATGAACTCGGCCATCGTCAATGCGTCAAAAATTCTGCCGCTCAATCGTTTCAACGAGCATGAGATCGAAGTCGCGCTCGACCTAATATACGACCGGCGGAAATTCGAGGGCGACGTGTGCGTTTATGATCCGCTTACCCAATTTACGACGCTTTTTGAAGGCAAAACTGCCACTACGATGAAGCCGGACATTGCCAGTCTGCCAATCGAAGAAAGGCTGAAGCATCACATCATCGACGGCGAAAAGATCGGTTTGGAGGATTCATTAAAAATCGCGCTCGAACAATATCCGCCGCTGGAGATTATCAATACGCTCCTCCTCGACGGCATGAAAACAGTCGGCGATCTGTTTGGCAGCGGACAAATGCAGCTGCCGTTCGTATTGCAGTCGGCCGAGGCGATGAAGAGCGCGGTCAAATTTCTCGAACCTTTTATGGAAAAGGCCGAAGCGAC
>JACDAY010000242.1 GCA_013695195.1 Blastocatellia bacterium
CTGGCGCAAAGTCCTGCGGGGTGACAGGAGCTCCCATGCTGGATGAAGACGGCATCGGCGAGCTCAGGCGGGGACGCCTCGTGAGCGAAGTCGCCGCGGAGTGTGAAGTAATCAGAGACGGCCAGCAGCAGGGCCAGGAAGGAATGATGGAGCGCGTTCTCGTCCTCCAGATCGCCGGCGAAACTGTGCGATCGGTTGTCGTGAAGGACAGGATCGACCGGATTCAGGTCAATTCGCCGCGGTTTCGCACCGCTGATTCCCTCGGTGTCGACACTCCGCTTAGCCGAATCGCAGCGATGCGCGGCGCACAGTTCGCGCCGGGAGAGGATGGGGTGTACGGATTCTCGCCTGAGCACTGCGGGCTCAGCTTCAGGTTCTCGCTACCGTGGCGGCCACCTGCCGGCGGTCAGTGGACGGCAGCTGCGATCGCGAAACAGCACGGGACGGCAGCAGTCAACAGAGTCATTGTAATACCATGCAGGCGGTAGAAAGCCGGGCGGCTACGCCGGCTGGTAGCCGTTCGCAACACTTTAGCTATTAGCTAAAGTCCGTCCTGAAACTCCATTATGCCGAAACTACACGGGGAAAGGAGTTGTGGGAGTTTCGGGAGTTTCAATGAGCTTTAGTGCTGGCGCGCTCCCTTCTCTTCCGACACTTCGGCAGTGCACAACGTCGTTCTGCATTTGATTAACACCAGCCAACGGATCCAGCCGCCCGGCCAAGCCCTGTTGCCCGCTCCGGTTTCAATGAGCTTAATACCGGCGAGTTCGCCCCACGTGTGGCCACTCTGCATGACAAATCCTGGGTCACTGCTGTAAAACCAGTCGTCGCAGCTAGCCGTTCGTACAAAGATTGACGGGGCCAGACTCGCCGGATCACTTCCCTCCGGGTCCGTGGGGTGCCCCAAGCTCCGGAGTTCTTCCGAAACTCCCAAAACTCCTTCCCCTGTGTAGTCCCGGCATAGTTGAGTTTCAGGACGGACTCTAGCTAATAGCACAGCTAACGAGCTGCCAGCTAATTGGTGGTAACCGCCAAAAGCAGGCGAAGCCGCTGGCGTTTTCCAATCGCCGGCCTATAGGTCATCTTTGGACAGTCAGTATCGTCTTCGGCGCCTCAACCGAGCTCGCTGTCAGTCCCCCGCCTCGCGAAACCTCGCGAATTACTGACTGCGGACGCTGGTTGACTGTGAGGAACATTCGGCCGAGGTATTCTCCGATGACTCCGAGCAGCGCGAGCTGTACGCCGGAGAAGAGGAGGAGAGCGGACATCAGCGAGCCCCACCCGAATGCCGGGCCCTGATGAGTCAGGCGCCAATACAGAACAAGTCCGATTCCCATAAAGCCAAACGCCGACATCACCAGCCCCAGCACCGTCGCAAGTCGGAGCGGCATGACGGAAAAATTGACTACGGTGCTGAGCCACAGTCGCAGGAGTCGACGCAGCGTGTAGCCGCTCTCTCCTGAAGCGCGATCCGAGTGATACACCTGGAGACCGCCGATCCGCTGCGTGACCTGCAGTATCAGGCCATCGATATAGGGAAACGGGCCGATGTTTGCAGCAACCTCGTGTGCAACTGGTGCGCTGACGCAGCGGAAGCTCGAGAGATAGAAACCCTTGGGCTTGTCCAGGATCATGTCAGTCAGCCGGTTGGTCAGGCGACTGCCCCAGTTACGCCACGCTGCGTGGCGCTTGAGCGAATACTGGCCGAAGGCCACATCGAGATTGTTGTCGATAGCGTAGCGGAACAACCTTACCGCCTCGGCAGGCGGGTTCTGGCCGTCATCATCGAGGTTCACGATGTAGCGTCCGGCCGCGTGTCGCCATCCGGTAAGCACGGCGTTGTGCTCGCCAAAATTCCGGGCATGCTCCACGTACGTGATGGGCGTCTGGCAAGTCTCCAGCAAGCCGCTGCAGATATCGGCAGTTGCATCAGTGCTTCCGTCATTTACGAGGATGATCTCGTGACCGCCCTCGACCTGGAGGCTGCAGATCTCCGAGATGAGCCCCCTGATCGTACCCGCGCTATTGTATAACGGCACGACGAAGCTGAGTGCAGGACTGGTTGACGTCATTGAAGGATCACCTCGCATACTCTGTCGACATCTTCGAGACCCAGACCGGGATGGCAGGGGAGGCATAATACCTCATCGCAGGCTTTTTCCGTAACAGGGAGCCTGGTGCTGCGGTCGAGGTATGCCGGCTGGTGATGGATCGGTACGGGGTAAAGAATGCCGCATGCGATGCCCGCGTCGAGCAGCGTTGCCCGCAGGTCGTCCCGCTTTTCTGTGCGGATCGCGTACTGGTGCCAGACCGCAACAGCGCCCGCGGTTACCTGCGGAAGAACGAGCGATGAGTCCGCGAGACGCGCGGAATAGCGTGCAGCAATCCTACTTCGGGCCTCATTCGATTCGTCGAGCGACGGGAGCTTCGCACGAAGTATCGCTGCCTGAAGCTCATCCAGCCTGCTGTTACGGCCAGCAATCTCGGAGATGTACCGCGTTCTCCAGCCGTACTGGCGCAGCAGCCTGACCTCGTCAGCCAGCTCGGGATCGCGAGTGAAGACGCCGCCGCCATCTCCGAGTGCACCGAGGTTCTTGGTTGGATAGAAGCTGAAAGTCGAGAGGCGGCTGAACGTGCCGGCACGCTGTCCATCAATGGTCGCACCGTGGGCCTGCGCGCAGTCCTCGACGATCGCAGCGTGGTGAGAATCGCAGACTGCAGCGATCCGGTGCATGTCGGCCGGATTCCCGTAGAGATGAACTGGTACAACGGCGCGGATCCTGGTGCCGTGCAAACTCAGTGTGCGATCCAGCTGCTCGGGCGACATCAGCATCGTTGCTGCATCGATCTCGACAAAAACCGGGCGCGCTCCTGCCTGCTGAATTGCAGCGACAGTGGCGGATACTGTATTGGCAACCGTCGCGACGAGATCGCCCGGGCGTACTCCGGCGGCACGCAGCGCGAGCTCGAGTGCGTCGGTGCCGTTGGCCACGCCGATGACGTGACCGCCTCCGAGATACTCGGCAAACTCGCGCTCGAATGCGTCCACCTCCGGCCCGAGGATGTAGTGCCCGCTCTGGAGCACGCGGTCAATCGCCGACCGAATCGACTTTTCGTGCAAGAGGAAATCGGCGTTCGGATCGGCCGGCTGGAGCGGTGGCTTTTCACTCATCTGGAGAAGTCAGAGATAATAGCTGAGCTCATATCGGTAATACCCGAGTGTCTGTTCAATCGCGCTTCTTAGCGATGTCAGGTGCTCCCATCCAAGCGTCTCGCGAATCAGGGAGTCATCTGCGTAGAAGTCGCCGATGTCGATCTTGCGCCGCTCCTCAGGAAAGTCGCGCACCACGAAACTTCCGCCGCCGTTGACATCTACCATCAATTCGGCGAGCTCGCGGAGACTGACTGGGGGAGTTCCGCCAATATTGAATACCCTCCCGACTGCCTCTCCGCGCGAGCCGGCGAGCAGGAACGCAGCGACCACGTCATCGACATATGTGAAATCCCTCAGCTGGTTGCCGCCCCAGACCTCGATTCTCTCGCCGGTGAGCAGCTGCCTGATCCAGGTGCCGACGAATGTCTGGCGAGAGTCCTTCACGCGCATGCGGGGACCAATTGTGTTCGTCAGTCTGAGAACGGTGCTGCGGATTCCGTAGACGTCGCTGTAGAGAATATGGTAGCCTTCGCCCGCAAGCTTGTTGATCCCGTTTACATCGACGGGCTGAAGCGGGTGGTGCTCGTCGACGGGCAGGTACAGCGGGCGGCCGTAAATCTGACGTGTGCTGGCGAAAACCACGCGGATATCAGGATTGTGAAGACGGCAGGCTTCCAGAATCGAGAGCTGGGCCCGGGCGTTGATGTCGAGATCGGTTTCGGGATCAGTCATCGAGTCCATGTGACTCGTCTGCCCCGCGAGATTGAAGAGCGTGTCCTGGTCGCGCACCAGGTACGGCAACGTGTGCCGGTTGCGAACGTCAGACATGTCGACGCGCACTCGTCCTGTGCCGATGCCTTCGAGATTGCGGAGGTTTCCCCCGTACTCGGGAATGAGCGAGTCGATGACAGTCACTTGCGCGCCAAGATTCGCCAGCGCGGCAACGAGATTCGACCCTATGAAACCGAGGCCTCCCGTCACCAGTACGCGCCGGCCCTCGTAACTTTTCCGGCTGTCCTGGAGAGAATCAACCGCCATCGCTCGCTCCGGGCT
>JACDAY010000244.1 GCA_013695195.1 Blastocatellia bacterium
TGCAAAATCTTTTGCCTGATAAATGGCATGGCCGAGGCCGAGAGCCTGTTTCTGGCGGGTGTAGCTGATTTGCACAATATCGGAAATGGCTCGCACTAGCTCGAACATCTCGGTCTTCCCCTTTTCCTTTAAAACTTCTTCGAGCTCAAACGAAATGTCGAAATGATTTTCGATAGCCGCTTTATCACGACCGGTAATGATCAGGATCGATTCAATCCCGCTTGCAACCGCTTCTTCGACGGCATACTGGATCAAAGGCTTATCGACAAGCGGCAGCATTTCCTTGGGCGAGGATTTTGTCGCGGGAAGGAAACGTGTGCCAAGACCGGCGGCGGGAAAAACAGCTTTGCGAACTTTGTTTAACATAACAAGTTTGTTAAATTCTTTTATTCTGCGGAGGTCCACGCGTCAGCAAGGGCGCTAAACCTAACGCTGCAGAACCCTATGCGTTAAGTGGGATATAGTTACACCCCTGCTAACGCGCGGGTCCGCTTTCTGTAAGGACAAGCTTAGATGTTATGGCAAAAACGTCCGAGAAACAAACGTTCGCGGCGCTCGAAAAGCATGAGACTATGAATGCAACAGGAATTACGATTCCATTGGATGTTGAAAACCTATTCGGAGCAAAGCGTGTTCTGGTAAAGGTTTCGATAAATGGCACGAATTACCGCGGTTCCTTTGTGCGCATGGGCGGAAAGTATATGATGGGCGTGCCGAAAATTTTCGCGAAGCAGCCGGTATCACGGCCGGTGATAACATTGTAGTTACGCTGGAACGTGACATCGAGCCGCGAATTGTAGAAGTCCCGGCTGACCTTGCTATCGCTTTGAAGGAAGCGGCTCTTCAAAACGCATGGGAAAAGTTGAGTTTCACCCATAAAAGGGAACACGTTATGGCTATCGAACAAACAAAACGACCGGAAACCCGCATTAGAAGAATCGAAAATGCAATAAAAATGATCGCAAAAAAATAATAGGATTTGCAGTATCAGTTTACTGACTACCGACTACTGACTACTGACAACTGACTTCTGTTTTATGTTAGACCTCAATTTTGTACGGGAAAACCTGGATTACGTAAGAGAAGTTTTAAGGAATCGTAATTTCCCATCGGAAACCCTCGAAAAATTTGTCGAACTGGACGCGGAACGCCGCCGCGTTATCGGCGAAGGCGATAAAGTCAATCAACTCCGCAACATTGCGAGTAAAGAGATAGGCGCTCTGATGCAGGCCGGCAAACGCGTAGAAGCCGAGTCGAAAAAGTCTGATGTCGCGGGACTCAAGGATGAGCAGGGCGAGCTCGAAAAGCTTCGCGATGGGGCAGAGCAGTCTATGCACGAGCTGCTTTCGCATTTGCCGAATATTCCCGCAAATGATGTTCCTGTCGGGATCGATGAGCGTGCAAATGTTGAAGTAAGAAAATGGGGCGAGCCGAGAGAGTTCGATTTTGAGCCAAAAGATCATGTGGATCTTGGCGAAGCTCTGGATATTTTGGATCTCGAAAGGGCTACAAAAATTACAGGTTCGCGCTTTTCTATATTAAAAGGCTCCGGCGCTCGATTAGAGCGGGCACTGGTAAATTTTATGCTCGATGTTCATACGACTGAGCATGGTTACACAGAAACCCTGCCGCCTTTTATCGTCAACAGGCAAAGTCTTTTTGGCACGAACCAGCTTCCAAAATTCGAGGACGATCTATTTTTCCTGAATGACGAACGCGGGCTTGCATTGATACCAACCGCAGAGGTTCCGGTTACTAACTATCACGCGGGAGAAATTCTTGACGCAAAGGACTTGCCGAAATATTATGCGGCTTATTCGCCGTGTTTTCGTTCCGAGGCAGGCAGCTATGGGCGCGACACACGTGGACTGATCCGGCAGCATCAGTTCGAAAAGGTGGAACTGGTAAAGTTGAGCCTTCCCGAAAACTCCGACGACGAGCACGAAAAGCTCACGGCAAATGCGGAGCGTATTTTGCAGCTTCTCGGACTTCCATACAGGATAGTCATTTTATCGACTGGCGATATGGGTTTCGGCGCCGTCAAAACATACGATATCGAGGTCTGGCTGCCCGGCCAAAAGGCGTATCGCGAAATTTCCAGCTGCTCGAACTGCGGCAATTTCCAGGCGCGGCGGATGAATCTGCGTTTTCGGCGTGGCGGCGGTGAAAAACCGGAGTTTGTTCATACACTGAACGGCTCGGGACTGGCGGTAGGGCGAACATGGATCGCCATACTAGAAAATTATCAGCAGGCTGACGGCTCGGTCGTAATACCGGAAATCCTACAACGTTACATGAATGGCCTTAATAAGATTGTTTGACGGATGTTAAGAATGTAATTACGATGTAATTATTATGAAAGCTCAAATCATCCAAATTGGTAATTCACAGGGCGTGAGAATTCCGAAAGTAATTCTTGAAGAGTCTAAGCTTGCCGGCGAGGTGGAACTTGAAGTCCACAAAGACGGCATTCTTATACGAAGCACTCAAAAGCCGAGGGCTGATTGGGATGTGATGTTCAAAGCGCTGGCGGACAGTGAGGACGACCATTTATTAGAATCGAATCCGGCCACAATTTTCGAAAAAAAGGAGTGGCAATGGTAGTAGAACGATTTGCGGTTTATCTGGTTAATCTTGATGCCCACCCTTCCAAAGATGCTAAGAATACAAGGCCCGGGGTGGTGATCTCGCCAAACGAACTCAACCGAAACCTGGAGAATGTAATCATTGCCCCCCTATCCTCGACAAAGCTTAATTATCCGACACGTGTGCCGGTAGATTTTCTGAACGACAATCGATTCGTCATCCTGGATCAAATTCGCGCTGTCGATAAGCTGCGTCTTGTAAAAAAGATCGGGGAAATTGAAGAGTCTTCACAAGCGGCATTAATTGAAAGACTGCTGGAAATGTTTGCAAAATAATGGGGGTTCAACTTCAGGCCATCCGGCCCCTCAAAGTTGAACCCCGCAACTACTAACTATTTCAATTTATTCTGTGTAAGCGTTTTATTATCCTGTGTAAACGTCTTAGCTTCTTCGGTAATTGTTCGCCCGGCCTCGGTTGCTACCTGCTTCGCCTTATCCACCAGATCGCCGGCAGTATCCTGTGCCTTTGACAGCAGATTATAACGAGCTTCGCCCATTAATTCACCCTCATAGCGAGTAGACGGAATGGCGAGCCCAACGGCCGCTCCAGCCACCAGGGCCACAGCACCAATCGCCCAAGGCTTTTCTTCGAGGTACTGATTATATGTCTCCCCAACCTTTTCATAAGCCTTGCCAGCAACTCTGCCAGCTTCGGAATACGTGGTGCTGGCAGCGTTCGCTACGCTTTCATATGCACTCCCGGCGGTGTTTGATACGCCTTCATACGCAGTTGCGGCAGCATCTGATACGCTGTCTTTCACATTACCAAGCTTTTCTTGTGCCGACGATAACATCGACGCGTTCGATTCGTCCGTACGCGAAGTCGAGTAATCCGTACGAGTCCTGTAATCAGCCCTATCATTCTGCGTTCTATAATCAGTTCCGCTGTCGGATCGATATCGCAAAGAAGAGGACTTACTCTGCTTCTTATTAAAGCTGTTGTATGCGAGGAGGCCCGCTCCGAGTCCGATTAGAATGAGCGGTAAGGGATTTTCCATTGCCGTCTTTCCTACTGATGAACGTGAAAGTTCGTTACCTGCATTTTTCATAAAATTTACCACCTTCCCTACGGTCGCGTCGTAAGCGGAGTCTTTCGCCGTTTCGAACGCATTGTTGACGTGCTCATAAACGGAGCCTTTCGCCGTTTCGATTGCATTATTGACTTGCTCTGAAACTTGTTCGGAGATGTTTGAAAAGCTTAACCGATCCTGAATAGCATCGATCGTTTCACCCATGTTCGACCGTGTTTCTTCAATCTGAGCCTTTATTTGCTCCGTCTCTTCGGACGCGTTATCGGAATCCTCCGACATTTCGCGCAGCTCTAAATCGTTTTCCGGATCTCCGTTCGTATATTTATCTAAAGACGAACTGGTTCCCGCACCGGCGGCCGTGGATACCGGATCTAATTTGTCGATATTATCTAACTCACCTGGTCTTTGAGCCATTGTGCATCCTCCTTGATCGATTCAACCGTCTCATGCGGAGCCAGATCAGTTTTTTTCAACTCGGCAAGGGCCGAAGAAACCAGAAAAAATGAAATAATTCCAACTACCGCTCCCACCAGAAGTGCTGATGCCCACAAAGGAATAAAATTAGAAAGGATGATCACTACTGCCGAAAGCAATACCAGTAGAGCCGCATAGCCGACGGCGCCGCCCACAACGAGAAAACCCACATTTTTTCCGACAATCACCGCCTTCTGTGTTAATTCCACCTGTGCAAGCGAAACTTCCTGCCGAATTAGTGTGCCGGTCTCAGCAGCCAGTGACGAAAATAAATCGCCGAGGCTCTGATCGTCCTTAATCATCCTTTGTTGTAGTTCTTCTTCCTTAACCATCTTTTGTTGTGCCATGATAATGCCCTCCTGTGGATTTAATGGATCCCTTTCGCGGGCGGCTGCGTTTCGCTTTTGCTAAAACCTTCGTTAAACGGACGCCGCTCCGAGCCGAAATTTTGTCCGGTTGTCTTCGTCAAATATTTTGGGCTCGAGCTTTTCAGAAACCGGGCCGCAATTATGCCCAGCGTAAATGCACCGCCGATGAATATCGCGGGATTACTCCGCGCAAAACTTTCCACATCGCGAAACATTTCCTTAACGTCCTTTCTTTCGAAATAATTGGCGACTTGCTCAATCTTCTTTGCCGCAGTGTCGCTGTACTCTGCGGTGTATTTAGCAATGCCGTCGTTTACATCTGTGCCTTTCAGGTTCTGACCAACTTGGCGTACGCTGTCCGCCACACTGGTCAAGCCGGAAGCAAAAGTTAATTTCTGATCGTCTATTTTTGAAACAGCTTTTTCAGAAGCGGCTTCATAGGCCTGGCCAGCAGTATCCTTTGCCTGATCCATAAGGCTTTTCCCGGTGTCTTTATCGCGGTCTGTACCAAAAGTCGAACTTTCCCGGCTCGTAGCCGGAAGAGCATGGGAGATCGGATTCTCCTTCTTAGTCTGGGTTCCGGCCGCAGTGTTGCTACTGACGGGGGCGGTCTTGGTCTGTCCGGTCGTCGTTGTATTACTGGTGTTAGTATTCTTTTCAGCGGCGGTACCGCTTGCTGTAGATGGATTTTGTGGAAATTTATTTTGTTCGTTTGCCATTTTCTTTTTTACTCCCCTATTCGATTGAATGAAATACTTTACGTTGCAATCATCATTTTAAGATTTATCTAACGTACTGGTTTTAATAACTTAAGCAATAATCGTACCGTTCACAACAAAGTATTATGTTTACAAGGTTTAATATTTATTGGGTTGGAATTATCAGCAATTCAACAGAAAACACGTATCGGATCAAACCTGTGAGAGTGTACTAATTTATGTCAGTTTTTAACGGCCACTGCTCTAAATAAACAATTGACATTCATAAAAAATAAAAAGGACGAAACCGTTAGGCTCCGCCCTTCGCCGTTTTTAATTAAAACTCTTACGAAATGGGTACTGCAAAAACCGAATAGATTCTACTTGTCGGCACAGTTACCTCACCATCTTCGACTGTAAGAAACAGACCAAAATCAGTAAGGGCGGTTTCACTCTTAATTTCTGCCGCATCTCTCCGGCCGGAATTATAAATCTGACCGAGTTTCGTATATGTTCCCTCAGGTGAAGACGCCCATAAAGTAAAGCGTTTGCCTGCCGGAATCTTTTTCATATCGTCAAACTTCATTTTTACTTTCGTCGAGCCCTTTTCACGGTCGACCCAAGCTTTTGCCTCCAGGCCTTCCAGTTCCCCGCCGAATTTGAGTTTGACTTCTCTTTCCTTTTCACCAAAACTCTGGATATTCAAAAGCGGAACTTCGTAAGCCGCAGGCATCGTATTGACGGCAACTACTCCAGGCGTATTCGTGGTACTGACAGTAACTCCTGTCGGAGTAGTCGTAGTGACAACTGCCGTCGGCATTGTGTTGACGCCTGTAACTCCTGTTTCGATCGTTCTCATCGGTACTATGGTATATCCAGTCGGGATATCACTGCGATAAACCACGGTTGTCGTCGGATCTATAGCCGTCAGGCCTTCAGTAGGAGATAATACCACCATGAATTGATTCATCGGCGTGGAAAACTCGGCTTTTGCCATTCCATTGTTAAACGTGACCGGTCCCAGCAATGTCGAGACTCCGGCCGGATCGACCGCATAAGCATAATAACTGCTCACTGTGGACGGAACACCACTAACATCCAAATAGACCTTAGTCCCATCCGCAGCTCTCAAGATTCGTGCATTACCTTTGCTGCCTGTAACCGTTGTTCCCGGCAGAAGATTAACAGTCACCTCTTTTCCAACCGGATATTCGATCACCGAATAACTTCCGTCATTATTAACCACTACTTCTTTTTTTGTTGTAGTCGTTGTTGTTGTATTTTGTGCATTTGCGATAAATACTGATCCAGTAATCAGAACCGCCAAACAGCCCACCCTCATCAATCTGCTAAACATAATAATTTAATGCCTCCTTGATCTTAACCTGATCTTCGGGCGTAAACCCGTAGCTAGTTGTAATTAACGCAATCATTGTGCCAAAAAAGCCTAGAGTGCCTGTTTACAAGGGCTTAAAGGAAATAAAAAGTTTGGACTAACATTACCATTAAGAAAGCTTGTACTGATTCAAAACAAATTGCGTAGGAACATTACTTACAGATCGGGGCTGTGTATCATATGCGAGCCGGTTTCGACAGTTGCCTGCGACATGCCGGACTGCTAAACTCCAGCAGTATCGCAATATTTCGTAAATATCTTTGATTAGCCATTTGAAAAATTATTGAATAAAAGATCGGGCCTTAGCCTTATTCCAAAGTCCATCCATCTCAGCCAAATCTGCTTCTTCCAAATTTTTGCCGATAGCCTCCAGTTCTTTTTCCATGAAGACAAATCTTCGCCGGAACTTGCGGTTAGTTTTTTTTAGGGCCG
>JACDAY010000002.1 GCA_013695195.1 Blastocatellia bacterium
GCCATCGGCTCGTAGGCCTCGTAAAAAAGATGCAGCGTCTCGCGGCCTTTTGTAAACTGCCGGACATAGCCGTCAAGCGTAACCGTCGCGCCGCAATCCGGCGGCGCCGTGCGGCGGGCGACGGTAGCTATGTCTATTGGTTCGGTTGTGAGCTCGAAAAAGTCCGTCACTTTTACTTCTTGAACTTAATAGAGTTGAAAATTCTTTCCGCCGCCGCGATGTCCTTCCTTTCTTTCACAACCACGAACATATTTAAAATTATCCGCCCGAAACAGCTGTGAAAACAGCGACCTCATCGCCCTCTTTCAGGATCGCATCGAGTTCGGCGTATTCCTCATTCACCGCAATTAGGAGTTTGTGGTTTGCGAGGCGCGGATTCTGCATCGTAATACGTTCGAGAAACGAACTGACAGACTCGCCGTCTTCGAGATCGATCTCGGTCTCCCGCATACCAGCATCGGTTGCGGTCGTGCCAAAAAATAGAATCTTTGTTTTCACTTCGGTATATTGCTTATGGCGCCTTGGATCGGACTGGAGGCCGATGCATAAAGCCTTTTCGGCATCCGGCCAGAAAGATACGCGAGCCGGCCGGCCTGCACGGCTAAATTCATCGCCTTTGCCATCTGTTCGGCGTTTTTCGCTTCGGCAATTGCGGTGTTCATCAAAATTGCATCGGCTCCGAGCTCCATTGCGATTGCCGCATCCGAAGGCACGCCGACGCCGGCATCGACTATTATCACTGCGTCGGGCAGCTGCTCGCGCATTATCTTTAAATTGGCAGGGTTTTGTACGCCCAAACCTGAGCCTATCGGTGCGGCAAGCGGCATCACGGCAGGGCAGCCAGCGTCAAGCAGCTTTTTCGCCATAATCAGATCGTCCGAGAAATACGGCAGCACTACAAATCCCTCTTTTACAAGCACCTTCGCAGCTTCGAGCGTCTGTTCATTATCGGGCAGAAGCGTAACCGGATCGCCGATCACCTCAAGCTTTATCCAATCGGTCTCCAGGGCTTCACGGGCTAGACGCGCCGTGCGGACAGCATGCTCCGCATCATAACACCCCGCGGTATTCGGCAGGATTTGCATCTCCGGGGCCAGGTAATCGAGAAAAGATTCGGTTTTTTTGTCGAGCGGAACCCGGTTTACCGCAACGGTAACCATCTCCGCGCCCGAAGCGAGATGAGCCGATTGCATTTCCTGAAATGAGCGGTATTTTCCGGTTCCGATAATTAAACGGGAACCAAAAGCCTTTCCGGCCAGAATAAAAGTGTCCGACATATCTAGAAGGAATTTTCACGCAAAGTCGCGAAGAACGCAAAGTGATAGCAGTTTTAAGTTCAAAGTTCAAAGTTTCATGTTCAAAATTCGAATCCGTTCGTAAACGAACCTTGAACTTGGAACTTGGACTTTGAACTAGTTTGTAGCTAGCCGCCACCTACAAAATGTATTATCTCGATCTTATCAGAGTCGTTGACTATGACATCCTCCCAATCCTTTCGACGAACGACAGACGTGTTCATTTCAATCGCGATCCGTTGCGAAGGCAAAGAAAAATGCCGGAGAAGCTGGTCTAAATTCAGCCCTTCCGGAATTTCTTTCACTTTGCCGTTGATTAAAACTTTCATCGCACTCTCATTTTCGCTTTAAAGAGCTTGCGAGTTCAAACGTGTATGGCAGAACTCAGTTCAGAGTTTCGAGTTTCGAGTTTCGAGTTAAGAAAAAGTCTCTTGACTCGGAACTCGGAACTCGGAACTTTGAACCACTATCCATTTACCATCGAACGCCGCAATTCGACCTCTTCGCCATCGCTTATCGCACGAACAAGAAATGCCGCGCGGCCGGATTTAAAATTTGGAAGCTGGAGATTAACGTTTGCGAGGCCGTTTCTGTCGGTTGAGGCATGAAAGATCACTGGACGAAAGCTGGAACCAAGTATCTTGACCATTACTTGTGCGCCGGCAACGACTTTCCGATGGCTGCCACGGCAAACCATAAACCAGATGGTGCTTCTTTCACCGCCTTTGAACCTCATATCGCCAAGAATTTCAATACTTAAATTGTTATTTACGGTACGATCCGGAATCGTCGTTTCACCCAAAACCTCAACGGCCTCGTCCGGCAGCATTACTTCTTCATCGCGGTTGACTGTTGCTTTAATCGGCTTTTTAGTCGTTTTTGGAGGCTCGAAGATCTTTTCAAAAAGAGGTTTCGGAATTGGTAGTCCTGTTTCTAACGTTTTAGTCTCAAAAAAATCTAAGTTTTTTTTCCTGGCAACGCCTTTATCGGGCCTTGCAGGAAATGCCGCCGTATCTTGTTTTTTGAGCGAAGGCAGCCTGGCCGTTCCTGAATCACGGACGGTCATCTGTTTAAGGTCTTCGATTCGCCCTCCACGAATAGCCGCACAGATCAGCTTATGTTGTTTTTGCAGGCGCTGTTCTAAAAGCTTTTCGTCAAACTCTTTGGTCAGGAGATCGTCATAGGGCAGTCGTTTGCTGGCGAGAATAGTGCCGCGGTCATATACCAACGACAAAATGATAGGCTTTGACAAGCCTTTGTCTTCGGTTTGGACGTGATAGGTTACGCCCTCAAATTCGATATTTGTATTGAAACCGGTAATCACAACGTTTAGACGAGACAGGAGAGACAAAAAAAGGTGGATTCGCGGCATCTGCCATTTATAAAATTAGCACAGCGAAAGGTTTACGGTCAATCAATTTTATACCGGGAAAGGCGCATTCCCGAATCATCGCGAATCATTCCGGCATCACTGATAAAGCCCGAAATTATGCATTGCCTTGACACTAAATCAGCCTTAACTTACGATAAACCTTGTGCTAAAATTCTCAAAGTTTTAATAAAGAGTTGGCATATTTTTTTTTATTTTTTACATAAGCGAACCGGTATTTTAGAGGTATTCTATGTCTGAGTACAGCCTGATGGAATATGCCCCGATAGGTATAATGTTTCTCGTTGCGATAGGTTTTGCGCTCAGTCAGCTTCTGGTTACGCAATTAATTGGGCCGCGCAAGAGAACTGCGGTCAAACTGATGCCCTACGAATGCGGAAAAGACCCTGTCGGTTCCGCACGCGAACGGTTTTCGATAAAGTTTTATACAGTAGCCGTTATCTTTCTTTTGTTCGATATCGAAGTCCTGTTTATGATCCCGTTCGCTGTCGCCTTTAAAAGCTTGCTGGCGGAGGAGCGGATTAGCGGTATTGCGTTTGGCACCATCGCTTTGCTGGAAATTCTGGTCTTTATTGGGACGCTTATAGTTGGCTATATTTACGTTTGGAAAAAAGGTACTTTCGATTGGGGATTGCAGGCACGAGCCGAAGCCCGGGCCGAGGCCAAACAAATGGCGAAAACGAAAAGAGCCTCGGGGATGAAAATGGCGGCATGAACAGTTTTTAGAGTTTTTGAGTTATAGAGTTTTAGAATTCGTCGCGTTTGAGCTTGCAAACCCTATAACTCTACGA
>JACDAY010000260.1 GCA_013695195.1 Blastocatellia bacterium
CATTTTGAACGAGACGCTGACTGCCGGCGAGCGCCAGGAAGATCGGGAAATTTCCCTGCGCGCGGGCGACAAGAGCACGATTTTGCGCGCGAGCAGCTCGATTTTCCATGGGCAGGATGGAGAGCCGCTGGGCGCGCTCATGGTCTTGACCGACATCACGACCCTGAAGCGACTCGAGATGCAGATCCGGCGGAGCGATCGCCTGGCCAGTCTCGGCACGCTCTCTGCCGGCATGGCGCATGAGATCAAAAATCCGCTCGTCTCGATCAAGACTTTTGCCCAGCTCCTGCCGGAGCGGTACCAGGATTCCGATTTCCGCGAGACCTTCTTCTCGCTCATCGGGCACGAAGTGGATCGGATCGATTCGTTAGTCAATCAGCTCCTCCGCTTCGCCCGCCCGGCCAAGCCGCTCCTCAAGCCGATGCACGTGCACGAGGTTTTGGAAAAAGCGCTTCTCCTCGTCGGTCATCGGCTTTATCAAAAGGATATTAAATTAACTCGCTCCTGGCATGCCGAGGTGGATACAATCCGCGCCGACGCGGACCAGATTGAGCAGGTGTTTCTCAACTTCTTCATCAATGCGCTCGATGCCATGAAACCCGGAGGTTCGCTTACGGTCACGACCGAAATTGGCACGACCGAATCCTGGCCGACGGCGTTGCCGGACGACACTGGCGAGGTCCGTGAAATCCTGCGCGTGAGCGTGGAGGACGACGGCAGCGGGATCAAACCGGAAGATGTGGCCCACGTCTTCGATCCATTCTTTACGACCAAGGACTACGGCACGGGCCTCGGGCTCTCCGTCGTCCACGGGATCGTGCAGGAGCACGGCGGCCAGATCGAGGTCGAGAGTGAGCTGGCCCGCGGGACCAGCTTCCACATTCTGCTTCCGTTGGTCCGCTTCCAGGAAGAAGTCGCCGCCGCATGATCCTACCCGCGGCGTGTATTCTTTACACACAGGATCCCGATTTCGTTAGGCGGACGCGCGCCTACCTCCGGAGCACGACCCGGATCCAGCACGTGGCGCAGAGCGAGCGCCTCTTCACCGTCCTGCAGCAGAACCGCCCCGCCCTGCTCCTGTTCGATCTGCGCGGGAAAGAAAGCGTCGCGCGAGTCGCCCAGGTGCAGGCCCAGTGGCCCGATGTCCTGATAGTGGGTTTCGGCACTTTGCGTTCTGAACCATTGCGCGAGGCGGCACAGTCCGGTATCTACGCGACCGAGGATGTGAACCTGGAGCAGCGCCATTTCCAATCGTTAGTCGGCCGTGCGCTCGATCATCTGCACGTTCTCGAGGAAAACCGCGCCTTGCGCAGCGCTTCCGCACGGGCTCCGGCGGCCGCGGCGGCGCGGCACCTGCCGGAGCTGGCGCACGAGTCTCGCCGCGGGCCGATGACGACGGCCTCCTCGCCCCGGGGTTTCCGACGTTTTGAAAAAGCCGAGCTTCTCGTTAGCCGAGTGGTCGAGGACTTGGCCGATACGGTGCGGGTGGCAAGGGTCGGCATGTTCGGCCACGAGCACCCGGGACAACCGTTTCGTCTGCGGGCCGGCCTGCGCTGTCTGCCCGAAACCTACGAGATGGAGTACGACGAGGGCGATCCGTTGCTGCGCTGGTTTGAGCTGCACGCGCATTTGATTTACCGCGCCCATCTCGAGCAGAAGGAATATTCGGAGCGCGAGCTGCTCCGACGCGCGCTCGATACCGTTGGTGCGGAAGTGATCGTGCCGCTCCATGCCGCGGGTCGAATCACCGGCTGGCTTTTTTTCGGTCATCGCCTGACCGGTCAGCCGTTCGACGAGCACAGTCTCGAGACCCTCATGCGCCTCGGCGAAGAGGTCTCCCATGTGCTCGAAACCGATCGCCTCAACCAAGAGGCGACCCTCCAGAAAACGCTCGCGGAAACTCTCCTCACCGCCATTCCCCCCGGGATCATCGCGTGCGACGACGACGGACTCATCCTCTGGTGCAACCCGACCGCCGAATCGTATCTCGGCATTAGCGCGGCCGAAG